>NZ_PYCI01000106.1:0-23797 GCF_003015105.1 Chroococcidiopsis sp. CCALA 051
GCAGGGGGAGCAGGGCGAGAAAAAACTTCTGCCTCTACAACAACAGGATTGCAATTTCCTTGGTGGTTGGCAGGAGCAACAGGCGGATTGGTAATTGGTATTGCTGCTTTCGTGGCAGGTGCTGTTTGGTCTAGTCGTCGTACCAAGTCTCAGCTCGTGTCAGCGTCTACAGGATTTGCTGACGAAGTGAATGAGTATCGAAATGGTAAAAGTTCTAGCAGATCGACTTATCCTGCATCCGAACCAGGCGAGAGCGGAGAGTCTGTTTTTGGTGACGAATCAAATTCGATGAACGACAACCATCATACGAGAAGCCAGCAGTCAGAGATCGGAGATTGGAAGTAAAGATATTTTTGGTAAGTCAATGCTCAATTCCATCCTGAAGTGGTCAATTATTCAACGCTGGCTGGTTGTTCTGGGAGCAATTATTGTCACCATATTAGGAATTTACAATTTAAGGCAGATGCCCTTAGATGTTTTTCCGAATTTTGCACCGCCCCAAGTTGAAATTCAAACAGAAGCACCAGGACTAGCTCCTGAAGAAGTCGAATCTTTAATTACATTACCAATTGAAAGTGCCATCAATGGTACGCCTGGAGTGACGACAGTACGCTCGTCTTCTGCGGTTGGAATTTCCGTTGTCAAGGTCATCTTTAGCTGGGACACTGATGTATTTCAAGCTCGCCAGTTGGTGACAGAACGATTGCAGCAAGCCCAAAGTAAGCTACCTCAGAATATCGAGCCACCGCAAATTTCTCCAACTAGCTCTCCCATCGGTACGATGTTGCAATATGCGTTTACTGCTGAGACGACACCACTGATGGAAGTGAGGCGGCTGGTCGATCGCGATATTACTAACCGCCTGCTGGCAGTGCCAGGAGTTTCTCAAGTCATTGCCTATGGAGGAGATATTCGCCAATATCAAGTGTTGACCGATCCTGCAAAGTTACAAGCCTTTAATGTGTCTTTGGCAGAAGTTACCGAAGCAGCACGAGCGGCGAATACCAATGCTGCTGGTGGCTTTCTTGTCAACCCAGATCGAGAATTATTAATTCGGGGCATCGGGCGAATTTCATCAATCGAGGAGTTGAAACAATCGGTCGTTACTGCCCGTAACGGCAAACCCGTATTACTCAGTGATGTAGCCGACGTACAAATCGGCGCAGCTTTGCAACGGGGTGATGGCAGTTTCAACGGTCAGCGAGCAGTTGTCGTGATGGTTAACAAGCAACCTCAAGCTGATACTCCGACCGTGACAAAAGCGATTGAAGCAGCGATCGCAGATATTCAGCCTAGCCTACCCAAAGATGTTAAAGTTACCGTTTCTTTTCGCCAGCAAAACTTCATCGACGACGCGATCGGAAATGTTGAAGATTCCCTGCGCGATGGCATCATTATTGTTTCCATTATTCTGGTGCTGTTTTTAATGAATTGGCGTACTGCCGTCATTACTCTCAGCGCCATTCCTTTATCAATATTGATTGGATTGCTAATTTTGAATTGGTTTGGGCAAGGTATCAACACGATGACTTTGGGAGGACTAGCGGTAGCAATTGGCTCGGTGGTGGATGACTCAATTGTGGATATGGAAAATGCCTACCGAGGGTTGCGAAAAAATCAGCTAGCGGGAAATCCGGTTCATCCGTTCCAAGTGGTCTACGATACTTCAGTAGAAGTGCGCGTGAGCGTGCTATTTTCTACAGTCATTATCGCTGTGATTTTTGCCCCAATTTTTACGCTGACAGGAGTAGAGGGTCGAATTTTTGCTCCAATGGGTGTAGCTTACTTAGTCTCTATTTTTGCTTCAACCCTGGTAGCAATGACGCTCTCGCCAGCCTTATGTGCCATTTTGTTAGCCAACCGCCGATTACCAGAGGAAGAAACTTGGGTTTCACGCTGGTCTCAACGGCTGTACCGTCCCCTACTCAGATTTTCCATTCGCGTTCCGAGTGTGATTCTGACGATCGCAGTAGCTTTATTTATCGCCTCCGCGATCGTTTTACCGTCGCTAGGACGAGTGTTTTTACCGGAATTTCAAGAGCGATCGCTTGTCAATGCGATGTTGCTATACCCTGGTGTTTCATTAGAAGTCACAAACAAGTCGGGGATGGCAATTCAAGAAGCTCTTAAAGGCGATCCTCGGTTTGAGTCCGTGCAGTTACGCTCTGGACGTGCGCCAGGAGATGCGGATGCGGGTGGTGTCAACTTGGGACACGTAGATATAGAAATTAGCGATGAAGGAATGAAAGACCGAGAGGCGACTATTGAAAAGGTTAGAGCAGAATTTGCGAAATTACCAGGTGTTGCTCCTAGTATTGGTGGTTTTATTTCTCACCGGATGGATGAGGTACTATCTGGAGTCAGAAGTGCGATCGCGGTGAAAATTTTTGGTCCTGAACTGGATGAACTACGCAGTATTGGTGCTGAAGTTCAGGCAACAATAAGCAACGTCCAGGGGATCGTAGATTTGCAGCTAGAACCCCAAGTTCCAATTAAACAGGTACAAATTCAATTCGATCGCCCTGTTGCTGCTCGTTACGGTCTTTCAGTCGGTCAACTATCAGAAGCGATTGAAACTGCCTTAAATGGACGAGTCGTTTCTCAGGTATTGCAAGAACAACAGTTATTCGACTTATTAGTATGGTTAAAACAGAGCGAGCGCAATAACTTAGAAACTATCAGAAATTTATTAGTCGATACTCCCAACGGACAGAAAATTCCTCTGGCATCTGTTGCTAAAATTGACTACGGTACTGGTCCCAATACCATTAATCGGGAAAATGTATCGCGATTGATTGTTGTTTCTGCTAACGTATCCGGTCGAGATTTAGGTTCTGTTATTGAAGATATTCGCACTAATATTAAACAGCAAGTACAACTGCCATCTGGCTATTTTGTTCAATATGGCGGTCAGTTTGAATCAGAGCAACGAGCTACTCAAAACTTACTCCTATTTGGTGGTTTAGCTATTATCATCATTGCAGTTTTAATGTACTTTGCTGTCAAGTCAATATCTGCCATGTTGATGATTCTAATTAACCTACCCTTGGCTTTGGTAGGAGGCATTTTCTCTGTGGCTTTGGGTGGTGGTGTCATTTCTGTGGCTTCAACGATCGGATTTATCACTTTATTTGGAGTCGCCACGCGCAACGGTTTACTATTAGTTGAAAACTACAACGCCAAGTTAGCGCAGGGAATGCCCTTGAAGTCAGTCCTATTTGAGGGTTCTATGGAACGACTAGCGGCTATTTTAATGACCGCTCTTACCTCAGCACTAGGTATGGTTCCGCTGGTGATTGGTAGTGGAGCAGGTAAGGAAATTTTGCAACCTTTAGCGATCGTGGTTTTAGGTGGGTTGTTTACTTCCACTGCATTAACCCTGCTAGTTATTCCAGCTTTATATGCTCAATTTGGCAAATTTTTGGTTCCATACAATTCAGTTACAAACGATAGAGCCTCAAATATCCCCCCTAGCTCCCTATATGATTCAGTTAAAAGTATAAGATCCTCGAAGATCCCCCCTAGCCCCCCTTAAAAAGGGGGGAATATTGCCCCCAATTCATCGGGGGTTGGGAGGAGCGAGTCTTATCTGAGCTGTATTGCCCTAGCTCCCCTTGGAAAAGGCAGAATCATAGCCCCCCAATTCATCGGGGGTTGGGGGGATCGTCCGCTCTGCAACCTATGAGTTTTTATTTCCCAAAAAGACTGAGCTAGTGTCAGATTTAGATATAACTCAACGTTCCGTCATGTAGAAGCGTAATTGCTCAAGATATTCTTATTTACAAACATTACATCAATTGGATTTGAATCATGAAAACATTCCATTCAAACTTATTATTTTTAGGTGTTGCAGGATTAATTTTCTTAGGGAGTAGCGATCGCGACTCAAACGTTATAGCTTCAGAAATTAAAGCGCAAGCTGAAATAATTAGTGAAACAGCAGGTGCAACTAAAGACAGTAAACCTAAAAAAGGTGGTCAAGTTGTGGAATCAGGTGCTTATCACTTAGAGCTAGTACCTGTGAAAGAAGATAAAGGAATGCATTTAGATTTTTACTTGCAAAGAGGAGACAACCATGAAGCAATTCCCAATGCTAAAGTAACCGCTCAAATTCAAATGCCCGATGGGACGCAGAAAACTCTTCCTTTAAAATATGACAGTAAAGGTAAACATTATGCGGCTTTGTTGGCTAGCAAAGCATCTGGTCAATATCAAGTGAAAGTTACTGCCGATATTAAAGGTGAAAAAGTTAACGGACGTTTTAGTTTTAAGCAGTAATTTGTATGCAACAGTATGAGAGTGCTACTAGTTGAAGACGAACCAGACTTAGGAACTGCCATCAAGCGCACCTTAAACCAAGAAAAATATGTGGTTGACTTGGTTTTCAACGGTACGGAAGCTTGGGATTACTTAGAAAACCAGCAGATGCAGTATACGCTAGCTATCTTTGACTGGTTATTGCCTGGAATGTCGGGTGTAGAGCTTTGTAAGCGCTTGAGGAGGCAAAACAGCCCACTACCAGTGTTAATGCTAACTGCCAAAGATAGCGTCGAAGATCGAGTTGCTGGCTTGAGTGCAGGGGCAGATGATTATTTAGTAAAGCCATTTAGTATGGCGGAACTGCTAGCAAGAGTTAAGGCACTCCATCGACGATCGCCTCAACTTCAACCCCAACAACTACAAGCAGGTAATTTAATTTTGGACTACGATACCCGCAGTGTCTATCGTCTGGAACGCTCCGGTGGTAAGCAGTTAGTCGAATTAACGAATAAAGAGTTTCAGCTGCTAGAGTATTTCATGAAGCATCCAAACCGGATTGTCACCAGCGAGCAGATCCGCAATCAACTTTGGGAAGTTACGGCAGATACCACAAGTAACGTTGTAGCAGCTCAAATTCGCCTGCTCAGAAGACGATTAGCAGTAGTAGATAGCGATCGCGCGATCGAAACGGTCTCTGGTAGAGGCTATCGCCTGAATATGCCTAATGCAGCAAAATAAGCTTTTTTCTCAAACTCGCTGGCAACTTGCAATCTGGTATGCTTCTGTCATGAGCTTTATTCTCGGTCTACTTGGCTTTGGAGTCGAGCGGGCAATTATCCACGCTCATTGGCAAACTCTCGACCGAGAGATAGAGGTTGTCGCTGGTACGCTACACGACGATGTTGAAAAAGATTTACGGCAACCAGGACGTTTAGAACCAACAATTCAACAGTTGACACAGATACCACAGAGGGACAAACGCCACGTTTTAGGAGCAATTCATCAGGGCGACTACTATGCTAGGTTTTTAAGTCTTTCGGGAGAGAATGTCGCTGCTCTAGGTTTCTTACCGGATGGTTTACCTTTAACGCCGGGAGAACCCATGTGGCAAACCTTAACCGATAGCCAAGGAAATCGCTACCACCAAATTTCTCTATCGCTGCATACTCAAGACAATCGCCCTTGGGGATACATACAAGTAGGACGTAGCCTCAGCGACGTGGACGCTTATTTAGCTAATGTCAAGTTAGTGTTGTTGCTGGGGTTGCCAAGCGCCATCATGCTCGTAGCGGTTTCGAGTTGGTGGCTGGCAGGTAGAGCCATGCAGCCAGTATACCAGTCATACCAACAGATTCAACAGTTTACGGCTGATGCCGCTCACGAGCTGCGAACTCCACTAGCTGCACTGTCAGCAACCGTTGAATCGGCACTGCGATCGCCCCATTTGCCCGAACCAGAAGCACGCGAGATTTTGCAAACCGTCAACCGCCAGAACCAGCGACTCACGGCATTAGTTGCAGATTTGCTACTCCTATCGCGCATGGAGCGCCAATCTTTACTAGTGCAACATCAACTTTGTTGTCTTAACGATATTATTAGCGATTTGGTAGAAGAACTGGAATCTTTAGCGCTTGCCGCAGCAGTCACGTTGAAAGCTGAAATTAAAGTCTATAAGCCATTACAGATCGTCGGGGATGAAGAACAGATGTATCGTCTGGTGACTAACTTGATGGTTAATGCGATTCAATACACCCATACAGGCGGTTGTGTTAGGGCAATTTTAGACAAAGAGGACGATCGCGCCATCATTCGAGTTGTAGATACAGGTATCGGGATTGCACCAGAACATCAGCAGCGGATTTTCGATCGCTTTTATCGCGTGAATAGCGATCGCTCTAGAATGACTGGCGGTTCTGGTTTGGGATTGGCGATCGCAATGGCGATCGTCCAAGCACATAAGGGTAGCTTGGAGGTACACAGCGAGTTGGGCAAAGGCAGTACCTTTACCGTTCGATTACCACTAGGAGTTGCGACAGGGAGCGCACGAGCAGATATACAACCTCGCGATCGCGATTAAAGGTTTTAGCAATAGCAAAGATGTTAAAAGTTATTTCTAATTTATCTATAGGTTCGGCTATTCTCAGCCTCATTTTGGCATTAGCAAACAGCGCGATCGGTGCTGATGTCCCTACTCGTGAGAGTGCGATTACAGACGCAATAAAATACATTTCATACCTAGAGAGCGATATCTCTAACGGTACAATTTCGGTAACTCCTGTTTCCCAGTTGGCAGATATTCGACCTACTGACTGGAGCTTTCAAGCACTTAAATCTTTGTACGAGCGTTACAAATTAGTTATCAATAATGACAAAATCTTTCAAGGTAACGATAGCGTGACTCGTTATGAGTTTGCTGCTCAATTACATGTTGCGATCGCTCGCCTCCACGCATTGAATGCGGCGAAAAATGCTGAATTCGTTAGCCAAGAGGACTTATCGATTATTCAACGCCTGCAAACAGAGTTTGCCCCAGAACTGGCAGCTTTACCCAAACGAGTCGAGAATTTAGCAGTAGAAGTTGCCGATCTGACAGCACAACAATTTTCCCCTACTGCCAAGCTGACAGGAGAAGTTATTTTTGCTGTCAGTGGTGTTAACGGCGATCGCAAGGCTGATGATGATGAAGCTGTGGACGAGAGTATTATTTTGAGCGATCGCGTCTGGCTCAACTTCGATATCAGCTTCAACGAGAGCGATCGCCTGTTCGTGCGTCTAGAAGCGGAAAATACTCCTAGCTTAGACGATGCGACGGGAACGGAAATGACTCGCTTGGGATTTTATGGCGACAGCGACAACGTATTCGATCTCAACCAACTGGAATACAGGTTTGCTGTTAGTAAAGCAGCCAAGTTATACATCACCTCAGATAGTACTGATGTCCGACGTGTGGCTAATAGCGACAATGCCTTTAGTACTAGCGGACGTGGTGCGATTTCCCGCTTTGGTCGATATAGTCCGTTCTATAGATTAGATTTTGGCGCGATCGCGCGGCTGAAGTATGAATTTAGCGATGTTGTCAGTTTAAGTTTAGGACTTGCGGATGATGATGCCGACGATGCTGATGATGCTGAATCCAGCCTTGGGGGTGATACCGATGGTACGGTTGCCCAACTGACTCTAGAACCGAGCGATCGCATTGATGTGGTTTTGGCTTACCAGCGCGATGGTGAAAAGTATGGGGCGATCGCTCAATTAATTCTAGAACCAACCGACAATATCGAACTAGGTTTAACTTACGTCCGCTTTTACGACAACTTAGATACAGGCACGGGTAGTGAACTGGCTAACGATCCTTTTGACGATGAAAGCGAATATATCACGACAAGTTCTTATGGATTAGAAACAAATATTAAGATCGGTTCTGGTTTTACTATAGGTGGTTGGGTTGGTCTGACTACTGCCAAAGCCCAAGACCTTTCAGGCGAACCACAAGCAACTATTTTCAACTATGCCCTAACGCTGGCTTTTCCCGATCTCGGCACAGAAAACAGTTTAGCTGGAGTTGTCATCGGGCAACCGCCTAAAGTTACTAGTAACGATTTAGGAACGGATTATGTAGATAGCGATACATCTTTACATTTAGAACTTTTCTACCGCTGGCAAGCAACTGAAAATATTGCCATTACTCCAGGCTTGTTAATTATTACCAATCCCGAACACAACGAAAACAACGGCACGATTTATCTCGGAACCGTTCGGACTACCTTAAGATTTTAAACTGAGATTTTAAACTTCTTGTCGTGAATGCTGGCGCTTACTTGTAGGTTTATACCTTTTATGTACTTACTCATGTACGAGAGTAGCGTGTAGATAAAAACTATAATGCCTAACATTTCTAGCAGTTCTTCAATAGTAACTAAAATGATATACTGTATGCTTTCTGTTCCATATAAATCTGCATAGTAGCCGCTTATCATCTCCATACCAAGCGCACCTGCGAGGTAGATAGTTCCAGCCATGACAAATAGGTTTCTTGTGCCAGTAGGAAGATGAGCTAAGAATCGGAGAAATACTAGCGCAAAGACAACAACTAAGACAGAAGCAGGGATAACCCAAGCAAAGTAGAATATTCCTCCAGTTTGCAGCGCGGTTCGCACTGGTTCAAGTGTTTTTTCGTGCAGACTCAGTATTTCATCCAGGGACAGAAACAGAAAGATAACTGCTAAAGCCCCCCAATAGCGCGTGTAGCGATCGCCCATTACTTTCTTTTCATGGGTAATTGTTGCTAGGATGGCAGCACAAAAGAGTAATGCCAAGCAAGAGTAAAGGGCTGGAAAATTTTGTTCGCCATCAACATTAAATAACGGCACTAAAACTGTGTCTCTCATGGGGTAATTAGGTAGGTAGTACAAACTAAACTGCACCAAGAGAGAAATAAAGATCAGACCAAATACCAGTGCTAGTAGGAATCGCACTGTTTTGGCAGCAGAGAGATGAAATCTAAGTTCGCACACTGGTAGTTTTGAGTGCGATTGGGTACTCACTCTGTCTACCAGATTTTTACTGTTGTTTTCATCTAGATGAAATAGCTCTTTGCCTACCTTTCGTTCTGGCAGCACTACTTTTGCCATCAAGTATTCAATAGTTGGCTGTTTCACCCAACCTTTAGCTACTAAAATTTGTCCCAAGCGTTTTTCAGGGTCTTTTTGTTCTTTCAATGCCATATTCAATTGAGTTGGAGTAATCAAACCAGCCTCAACCAAGTATGCACCCAGAGGCTTTTCTTGAAGTCGCCCGATCTGCTTTCGATCGCTCATCATATATTTTCTCGTATTAAATTTAAATTCATACTGCCTCAGCAATCAGGTAGCAGTATATTTGGTTATTTCAAGAATATATCTTGGTAATTATCTGATTAACTTTTGATTAATTAAAGATATGATTTGATTAATGTTTGACTAATTAAAGATTCTGTAAAATATTGATTAGCTTTGAGCAAAAAATAAGATTGTAGACTATTTTATCTGAACACTTTGCTCTTGGCTTCGGACTTTTGGTACTTAATTAACGAAGCGATCGCTGTATTACTTTTATCTCGATCGCTGACAATATATTTCCTAATTCAATCGAACGCTCCTAGCAAGCGTTCGATTGAAGATTATGTAGAAAAGTTCAAATGTATAAAATTTATTCAATTGCCCGCTGTTCTTAACCTATGTCAATTGGTAGTCACGGCAAATTTTTCGCGGGCGAAAGTAATTTTGTCGCCAATGCCTGAGAGTTTTGGTAAAGCTGCGTCAATCGCCTCTAAACGTGGGATTAATCCTTCGCGATTGGCTATTTGGATCGACAGTCCAGGACGAGCATTGATTTCTAACAACAGCGGTCCTCGTTCCCGATCTAAAACGATGTCAACGCCGAGATAACCAAACTCCGTTTTGTCGCCTAATTTAGCTGCCATTTCTACAATAGCTTGCCAGTGAGGAATTTGGCGATCGCGCAAAGGCTTTCCTGTTTCTGGGTGGTTGTCGATATAGCGGTTTTTCTGAATCCCTGCTAGCGTTTTGCCAGTAGCAAGGTCTATCCCTACACCAACACCACCGCGATGCAAATTCGCTTTGCCATCAGAAGCCCGTGTCGGGAGGCGCAACATTGCCATTGCCGGAACTCCTTTGTAGACAATGACTCGCACGTCGGGAACGCCTTGATAGGCAATTTCATCAAATACCGGATCGAATTGTACGGCATATTCAATAATGGCGCGATCGGTTTGTCCGCCTAAAGAAAACATACCGCTAAGGATGTTGTAAATGTGATAGTGTAAGTCGCCTGGTTCTAGAATTGAACCGCTGGCTTTGCGATAGCCCTTTTCCATCACCTCTTTAATCACAACAATGCCGTCGCCGCCGCTACCTTGAGCGGGTTTAATAACAAAAGATTGATGTTGCTTAACAATCCTGGCTAACTGTTTCACTTCATTTTGAAATGATATTACACCGTATGTTTCTGGAGTCGGTACGCCAATAGATTGAGCAATCTTTTTCGTTTCTAATTTACTATCAGCCAAGCGATAGAGCCGTCGTGGATTTGTGGGGAAAAGATAATCTAAATTACGAGCGTTAATTCCCAAAATCCCGTAACTTTGGAGCGATGATGTTAACATTTCAGCTTATCCTTCTGTTTGTCTTAACTGCCGCTGTAAAGACCGGAAGCGAAAATACTCGATGAGTTTGTATCCGTTATAGCGCCCTACGAGAATATTTAATGCTAAAACCAGCAGCAACAATTCTGGAAAGATAAATGCCCAATGCTCTACATAAGGATTAATGAGGCAGAAATAGCCAATAACTGCTGCAACAATCGTACCGATTCCAGCAATTATTGTCTCGGTTGGTCCTGCTTCCTCCCACCGCATTGCTGCTCGTTCAATTGTCATGGCAAGAATAACAATCGGGAATAACGAAACTGATAAGCCCAAACTGATATCGAGGCTTTCTAGCAGAATTGCCAAACCACCAATTACCAAAACAGTTGCGGTCAAAATTGCAGCGAGTCGCGGTACGATTAACAGCTGCAATCGATTCAAATAGCCGCGAAATAACAGCCCAATAATCACTACAAAAACGAACAACGGAATTCCCACAAAAATCCCAGTTTGACGAAAGGCAAGCGAAATTAGAATAGGGGTGAACGTGCCAAAAGTTTGTAACCCAATCATTTGATGCAAAATTGAGATGATGAGCGCCCCAATTGGAATTAGTACTAAGATTTGAAAGACTCGTTGCGTTGATAATGGCAGCCGCAAAAATGAGTATTCTAAAAATGGATTTGTGACTCTTCTCCCCCGCCAAATTGCTCGCGTCAGTCCGTTGTCGGTATTGGGTTGAACGACGACTTCTAAAGCAATATTGTTCGCGCCTTGGGCTTGAATGACTCGATCCGAGCCGTACCACCAAGTTAAATAGCGATCTTGTTCGCTAAAGCTCAAATTGACTGGATCGAAAGCTAGCCAGCGATCGCCTTGTTGTACCTCTAGCCACTGAATAAAATCAGTAGAATACACCTCTTGGCTTCTCAGCAAAATGCCATTCCCAACCCGTGCAGGTACGCCAGCTCGGTTCAATAAAAATGCTACCAATTCTACTGTAGATTCTTCCTTTCTGATGTTGCGGCGAATTGCCTGTATCCGAATATCATCGGGACGGACAGCTAGTTGATAAAGATTTCTTGCTAACGATAGGCGATCGCTTGACTTTTTAGCTGCTTCGCTCAATAGCGCGTTAATCTCTACTGTTGGTGGATTTTCATTCAGATTATCTTTGACTCTCTCGGTATTTTCGCCAAATCTAACTAACTGTTTGTCCACTAACCGTCTGCCTGAAATCGGCACTTCTTCGCTACCAGGTGCAACGCCCTCTTTTCTCTGAATGATGGCT
The DNA here is from genome assembly GCF_003015105.1 of Chroococcidiopsis sp. CCALA 051. Classification (NCBI taxonomy): domain Bacteria; kingdom Bacillati; phylum Cyanobacteriota; class Cyanophyceae; order Chroococcidiopsidales; family Chroococcidiopsidaceae; genus Chroococcidiopsis; species Chroococcidiopsis sp. CCALA 051. The sequence goes on from NZ_PYCI01000106.1 coordinate 11,697, forward strand.
CGGTAAAATAAAAATTCTCTGCTATCAATTTCCTGCTGAGTAAAAACAGCAAATCGATTGCCTGAATTGTTCTTGGTATACTCAACGGCGCGCTCGAAACCTTCATTGATAAAATCTTCTTTCGCAATCTCGTAGCGTTGAGATGGTAAGGGTAAGTGAAATTTAATCTTAGTTAATCTTTCTTCCTCGTCCGATTCCAAACCTAATTCATCTGAATTCAGCGATAGTTTCGCTTCTACATACCAACTGTTATATGTTTGGTTGGGAAACAGGGGGACGCTAGAAGCTGTAATTTTATGTACGAAAATAGCTAACCCAATTGCTGTTAAAAATAATGCTAACAGCACAGCGCGAAATGTACGATTCACTGTTATACCTCCTGTTTCGGACAGGATGGTTCTGTCGTGAAAGTTTGAGATGAATCGACAGCTAACTTGCCTTGCTTGAGCATATTGCGTCCAATTAAAACGGGATAATTAAAATCATCGCGATCGGCAAGGTTGACTTCTTCCTCAATCCATCGCCCTGCAAGACAAAATCTCATCCGCACCACTGGACGACGAATATCGCTACCTTCACGACTTTTAATTTCCACCCAACGCACGATGGGACGCTCGAATACTTCCTTGTTACCTTCTCCATCCAAAAATCGGAATCTAATCGTACCACCGGATTCTGTTTCTTTGTCCGGCTTTTCCAAAATTTCAGCGTTAATAGAGGTTGTTTTTGCCCCTGTATCGAGTTTTACTTTGACTTCCTTATCGACACCAGCAATTTTTCCGTTCTCGACCCAACCAACTATCTGAGTCTGTTGTGATGATGAGTTAACAGCTTGAGACTGTTGTATGCTGCATCCCGTGGCTGACAACATACCGAGCGACAAAACAATAAAAATATTTTTAGGTGTAGCCATCATAATAAAACCAAACTCCACTCTTCACGACTAAACAACTAATAGCTACCCGTACTGAGTAATTTTTCTTCCTTAGTAAATGTACTTAAATACTCTTGTGACGCGATCGCCCCGCAGGTAGATTTGTGGCAATTTGTTGACAAAGCGGGGATTGCTAGTGTTCTCATAGCAATTCTCAAGTGTGCGGATGACATTTATTTGTAGGGGCGCACAGCTGTGCGCCCCTACCAGACATGTATTGCATCCAATTGAAAACCGCTATCAAAGGATACAAAAGGTGCAACCGAAATTTGCGATCGCAGATCGGCAAGAAAAAAATGGCGGGAAGTCATACTTGATGCCCCCTAGCCTCCCAATTACGATTTGCCGTCACCTGAAGTATGGGAATGGCGATCGCCGTTATTGTGCCAACGTGCTAGCATTTGAGTTAAAGCGGACTCAACTTGTGGTGACAATCCCACCGTTCCAGAACGCAAGTGGAGATCGTGTTGTGGAAAAGGGATCTCAATTTCTCTTTGGTTCAGCACGTCGTAAATTTGATAGTACAGATCGCTGGTGAGTAAAAATTGCCGTTCCGGTTCCTTCGTCCAAACCAATAATTCAAAATCTAGAGCGCTGTCGCCAAAGCTTTTAAACAGCACTTGCGGCGGGGGAGACTTTAACACCTTAGGATGGTTGCGAGCTGCTTCTAGCAAAGCGGCTTCTACAGCTTTGGCATCGCAACCATAGGCAACGCCAACGGGGAGATGGAGGCGCGAGATCGGGTTGCGGTGGCTCCAGTTAATTACTTCATTTTCGAGAAAGCGAGAATTCGGCACGATGATCGAAACGCGATCGAGGGTGCGAATTTCAGTGCTTCTGGCTCCGATCCGCTCTACAGTCCCTTTATATTCTCCCACTTCAACAAAATCTCCCACCTGAATCGGGCGCTCGAACACCAATACGATCCCGCTACCGAAATTTTTGGCAATATCCTGCAAGCCGAAACCAATCCCCACACTTAAGGCACTGGCAACGATCGCTAAAGAACTAATATCAAGTCCCCAGATTTGCAGCAATACCAGCGAGCCAACAAAGATCAGACCGTATTTCGCCAGAATAGCGATCGCTTCTTGAGCGCCGCGATTGATGCCAGCATACCGCAGTACGCGAGAGCGAAACAGATTGGTGACAATTCCAGCAAAGATGACTAAGCCAAACAGCAATCCGGCTAAAATTACCAAGTCGATGACAGAGTAAGAGTTATTGCTCAGCGTCAAAACTGGCGATGCAAGGCTAGTCCCAAGAACGTTAGCAATTTGGTAACTCCACTGTCGCGTAAAGGGAAATAAGTTCGTGATGTAAAGGACAACCCCTATCCAAAGCCCGATCCGCGCGATCGCTAACACGAGTTTGAACAAAAATTCTAATATGCGTAATGGTTGGCGATCGGCATCAGCTTCCGTACTAGCAGTTAATTGCTCTTGAGCCGCTTGAAAGAAACGATGCTTAATCCATCCCAATCCCCACGTTAAAGCGGCAGCTATCAGGACAATTCCTGCTGCTAAAAGAATAGTTTGCCAAAGATAAGCTGTCGTTCTTTCCGTTTTTGCTCGCTCTAATGCCTCCTGAATTTGCTGCACCCATTGACTTGCTTGCTCTTGCGGCGTGCTACCTGGAATTGCATCTCGTTCTGTAACTGTCAGTAGGTAGCGATCGTTTAATAAAATTGTCGGTAACTGGTTGCGTTGTTCAATTTCTACTTGGATCGGTCGATCGGCTTGAACTACATTTTGTAGTTGTTTAGCGATCGCGTCTGCTCGTTCCCGAGCGCTATATTGTCCTGAATTGCTGACTTGAAAGATTGGTTCTCCGTCTAGCACGACAGGGACTTTTGTAGGTGTCTGGGCGATCGCGGGAAACCACAATCCCAAGGCTAGGACTATAGCAATAATTGCAACTATGAAATTAGATACGAGTCGAAAACGGCGAGAACGAACCATGCAAATCTCTATCGAGTTATTTGAGTAATTTGAACTAAGGAATAGTACTTCTAATTATTAGGCGATCGTTTGATACACTCAAATGAGTATTTTTGACACAAAGAATTTATCCTACTGTTGAATTACTAACATCTTCCTTGAGAAAGACAGTACAAATTCGTTTTCATAAAAATAGCTCTTGCAGTCTCTCGATGCTGGATGAGCGGGTGAGTGCGATCGCCTAAATTCGCTCGGCTCGAAGTTTAAGCTTTTCTTGACAAAAAGCTTGAAAGCTGTAGGGTTTGCTAGAATCATTAATTGGCTATTATGAAAACTGAGTTTTCATTATTGAAAAATGTATCGAATGGATTGACATCCATTAAAACTTTTATTCCATTAGTGCAACCAGAATATGAGCATGGCGATCGCGGGTTACACGCTACTAGAAGTTATAACTGAATGCACTAACACGACTGTTTATCGTGCTTATAGAGATACAGACAAAACCTCAGTTATTATTAAAACTCCGAAAGCCGAGCGGACATCTATAGAAGAGCTGACTTACTTAAAACACGAGTATAACATTCTTCACGACCTGAAAATAGTAGGATTCGTTCAGCCATTGGCTTTGGAAAGTTATCAAAGCGGCTTAGCCATAATCTATGCAGATTTTCCAGGGATATCTTTAAAAAGACTGCTTGAATCGCAAAAAAAAATTGAACTGAATAGCTTTTTATCAATCGCTATTCAATTAGTTTCAACCGTCGCTCGGCTGCATCAACACAATATTATTCATAAAGATATTCAGCCCTGCAATATCTTAGTTAATTCCGAAACAGGTCAAGCGATCTTTATCGATCTTAGCCTTGCTTCACGCTTGCCTATAGAGAATCAGACCATTCGTCCTCCTGAATTATTAGAAGGCAATCTTGCCTATATCTCACCAGAACAAACAGGCAGGATGAACCGCGCGCTCGATTACCGGACTGACTTTTATTCGTTAGGCGTGACTTTCTATGAAATGCTGACAGGACAGTTACCATTTCAGGCAAACAATCCACTAGAACTTATTCACTCTCATATTGCTAAAGCCGCAGTATCGCCTAGAGAATATCAGCCGGAAATTCCACCAGCGATCGCCCAAATCGTGATGAAATTGCTAGCAAAAACGGCAGAAGATCGCTATCAAAGTGCATTGGGTTTAAAAGCTGACTTAGAAACTTGTCTGAGAATGTTACAGACGACCCAGAAAATCTCTTCCTTCCGTGCGGGACAACTCGATTTATCTAGTCAATTTCTAATTCCCCAAAAACTTTACGGACGCGAACGAGAAGTTGCAACTCTCATAGAAGCTTTCGATCGCGTCAGTCGAGGCGCGACGGAGATGATGTTAGTCAGCGGTTATTCTGGTGTCGGTAAATCTTCTTTAGTTAACGAAGTTCATAAACCAATTGTGGGAGCGCGGGGATATTTTATTTCGGGAAAATTCGACCAATTTAAGCGAAATATTCCTTATGCTTCTTTAATTCAAGCGTTTCAAGAATTAATCCGACAATTACTGACCGAAAGTAGCGATCGCATTGCCAGTTGGCAAGCAAAACTTTTGACAGCTTTAGGTTCTAACGGTCAGATAATTATTGACGTGATTCCCGAAGTTGAACGTATTATTGGCGTGCAGCCAGCAGTTCCTAGTTTAGGAATCACTGAATCCCAAAACCGATTTAATCGAGTATTTCGACAATTTATTCACGTATTTACTCAGCCAGAACATCCACTGGTTATATTTTTAGATGACTTACAATGGGTCGATCTAGCTTCTTTAAAACTGATTCAGTTGCTTGTTTGTGACTCGCATAGTCAATATTTATTATTAATTGGAGCTTATCGCGATAACGAAGTCAGTAGCTCTCATCCTCTCATATCAACTCTGGCTGAGATGCAACAAGCTCATGCTGTAACGAACAATATTGTCCTTCAGCCTTTACAAATTACCCACACTAACCAATTAATTGCCGATACTCTCCGCACGAACACGACTACAACTAAGGCGCTGGCTGAATTAGTTTTTAAGAAAACTCAAGGTAATCCTTTTTTCTTAACTCAACTACTAAAATCTCTATATCAAGAAAAACTGTTGACATTTGATTTCGATCGCGCTGGCTGGCAGTGGGACATTCATGTGCTTCAAGAAATTGATATTACTGACAATGTTGTTGAATTAATGGTTAGCCAAATTCAAAAGTTATCACCAAAGACGCAGAAAGTTCTGAAGTTTGCTGCCTGTATTGGAGATAAATTTACATTAGATATTTTAGCGATTGTCAATGAAAAATCTCTATTAGAAACTGCAAAATATTTATGGGAAGCCCTACAAGTAAATCTAATTTCACCACTTTCTGAAGCCTATAAAATTCCGCTCGTCATCGAGCCAGATACCTCAACAATTTTATTAGTTAAACCATTAAAAGTTAGTTACAGATTTTTACACGATCGCGTCCAGCAAGCAGCTTATTCTCTCATTCCCGATTCACAAAAACAAGCGACTCATTTAAAAATAGGTCAATTACTACTCAAAAATACTGCAATTGCAGAACGAAAAGAAAATATTTTTGCTTTAGTCAATCACCTAAACTATGGCTCTGACTTACTCACTTTAGATGCGGAAAAATACGAGCTAGCCGAACTCAACCTGATTGCAGGTCAGAAAGCGAAAGCAGCAACGGCATATGAGTCTGCTATGCGGTACTTTAGAGTGGGTTTGGGATTATTAACAGCAAATAGCTGGCAGAATCAGTACGAGCTAACACTGGCACTCTACGAATCAGCGGTAGAAACAGCTTACCTGAATGGCGACTTCGAGCAAATGGAGCAATGGGCAACGATTGTCTTACAACAGGCAAAAACTCCCATTGACAAAATGAAAGTTTATGAAGTCAAAATTCAAACTTGCATGGCGCAAGTCAAACAACTCGAAGCGATCGCCATTGGATTACAAGCACTGGAACTGCTGGGGGTAAGATTACCCCAGTCGCCTAGTTCCTTAGATTTGCAACACGCACTCAGTCGCACGGCAACAAATTTGGCTGGGAAAAATATAGAAGACTTGATTGACCTACCGTTGATGACTGAGGTTGATAAGCTAGCAGCCATCAGAATGCTAACTAGTTTAGGTTCTCCCACCTATCAAGCCGCACCGATGTTATTTCCCTTGGTTGTCTGCGAACAGGTGAATTTATCGCTGGAATTTGGCAATACACCTTTTTCGGCTTACGGTTATGTTTGTTACGGCGTGATTTTAAACGGCATAGTTGAGGATGTTGAGTCGGCTTATCAATTTGGTAAGTTGGCTTTAAACTTAGTGGAACGATTCAACACCCTAGAACTCAAAACTAGTGTATTTTTTGTCGCCGGATCGTGTACGATGCATGGAAAAGTACACGCTAAAGAGACTTTGCCACTGCTACTGAATGGATATCAAAATGGATTGGAAAACGGGCATTTTGAATATGGTGGCTATGCTGCCATGCAAAGATGCCAATATTCCTATTTTACGGGTCAGGAACTGGCAAATCTGGAGCGAGACATGGCAAACGTCAGCGATGCTCTGCTTCAGTTAAAGCAAGAAAATGCCTTAAGTTGGAATCAAATCTTTCAGCAGTCAGTAGCTAACTTACTCGAACCAACTCAAAATCGTTGCTGTTTGTTAGGTAAAGCGTACAACGAAGAGCGATCGCTACCGCTATTACAGAAAGCCAACGATCGCACCGGACTGCACTATTTTTATATAAACAAACTGATTCTTTGTTATTTATTTGGTGAGTACGAGCAAGCATTAGAAAATGCAGAACGAGCCGTACAGTATTTAGATGGAGTCAAAGCATTTCTGGTTGTGCCAGTCTTCTATTTCTACGATTCTCTGGCACAAATTGCCATGTATCCCTCAGCATCGCGATCGCAGCAAGCACAACTTTTAGACAGAGTACTCCATAACCAGGAAAAAATGCAAAAATGGGCAGGTCATGCCCCGATGAATTTTCAGCATAAGTACGAATTAGTAGAAGCAGAGCAAGCGCGGGTATTAGGTCAATATTGGCAAGCTATGGAGTCTTACGATCGCGCGATCGTAGGCGCTAAAGAGCATGGATATATTCAAGAAGAAGCCTTGGCGAATGAGTTAGCAGCCAAATTTTATTTTTTACAAGGCAGAGATAAAATTGCTCAAGTTTACTTAGTCGAAGCTTACTACGGTTATCTACGTTGGGGAGCAACGGCAAAAGTTAAAGATCTAGAGATCGATTATCCTCAAATTCTTGTTAAAAGTCAGAAGCATCAAGCCTCATCCGAAGCCATTATTCAAATTTCAACCCCTACACTGAGTGAAAGCTTCAAGAACATAGACTTAGCAACTGTGATGAAAGCTTCACAAGCAGTTTCAGGTGAAATTGTTTTCGATAATTTGCTGACTAAACTCATGCAAATAGTGCTAGAAAATGCAGGGGCGGAAAAAGGATATTTAATCTTAGACAAAGCAGGAGAACTTTACGTTGAAACAACTGGGGGAATTGATGTAGATGAAATTGCAGTGCGGGAAGCGCTCCCTTTCAGAATATCGGAAACGCCTGAGAATCATCCTATCCTTCCTATTTCTGTTATCAATTATGTAGCTAGAACTCTAGAATCTGTAGTTTTAAATGATGCAACTGTTAAGGAAATCTTTGCTGCCGATCCTTACATTGTCGATCGCCAACCAAAATCAGTTTTATGCACGCCAATTCTGCACCAGGGGAAACTGACGGGGATTCTCTACCTAGAAAACAATCTCACGACTGGAGCTTTTACACCCGACCGCCTAGAAATTTTACAACTGCTATCTGCTCAAGCCGCAATTTCAATCGAAAACGCTCGTCTTTATCACGATTTAGAGAATTATAACCAGTCTTTAGAAACTAAAGTAGCGGAGCGGACGCTAGAGCTACAAGCAAAGAACGTGCAACTACAACAGGAAATTGGCGATCGCCAGCGAGCAGAAATAGCAGCCGAGGCTGCTAGTCAAGCTAAGAGTGAATTTTTAGCCAATATGAGTCACGAACTCCGCACCCCGCTAAACGGCATTTTGGGTTACGCTCAAATTCTTAAGAAAGAAAAAGCTTTAACCGAGCAACAAAAGAATGGTTTGGATATCATTCATCGCTGTGGCGATCACTTGCTGACTTTGATCGACGATATTCTAGACATCTCCAAAATCGAAGCCCAAAAAATGGAACTCGATTGTCACGATTTCAATTTTTTAGAATTTCTAGCGGGGATTGTCGATATCTGTCAAATTCGCGCCGAGCAAAAAGGCATTTGTTTAACTTACAAACCGTCTAACCTGCCGCAATTCATTCGCGCTGACGAGAAACGACTGCGACAAGTCTTGCTGAATCTATTGGGTAATGCTGTCAAGTTTACCGAAAAAGGTAGCGTAACTTTCAAAGTGAGCGATCGCGCTGGAAAACTGCGGTTTCAAGTAGAAGATACGGGAATTGGCATGGCAGCAGAACAGTTAGAAGAAATTTTCTTACCGTTTCAGCAGGTAGGCAGGCATCGCGATCGCGTTGAAGGAACGGGATTGGGTTTGGCAATCAGCAAGCAGCTGGTACAAAAGATGGGTGGTGACATCAAAGTCAAGAGTACTTTGGGTCAAGGGAGTGTTTTTTGGTTCGAGCTAGAATTACCGAGAATTTGCCAATTAGCTGAAGTTACTAACATAAGTAAACAAAGAATTATCGGTTTTCAAGGCAACAAATTGAAAGTGTTGGTAATAGACGATAAATGGTCGAACCGTTCTGTCATAGTTAATATGCTAGAGCCATTGGGGTTTGAAGTGTTAGAAGCGATCGACGGTCTCGATGGTTTGACTAAGGCGCAGGCGTTTCAGCCTGATTGTGTCATCCTCGATTTAGTCATGCCTAGAATGGATGGCTTTGAAGTGACTCGTCGTCTCAGGACATTGCCAGAGTTAGCAGGTGTAGTGGCGATCGCAATCTCAGCTAGCGTATTCGATTTCGATCGGCAGCAGAGTCAAGCAGTCGGTTGCGATGATTTTCTGCCAAAGCCAGTTCGCGAGACAGATTTATTAGAAAAACTCAGGATTCACTTAGGTTTGCAATGGATTTATGAGGAAGAATCGACAGAGAAAGCTTTAGATAATTCCTCAGCAAGCGAATTGGCAGCAGGCGCGATCGTTCCTCCTCCAGCCGAGGAGATGGTGAAGTTACTCGATCTGGCAATGAGAGGTGACATTCGAGGCATTATAGAACAAGCCGTTAGAATTGAAGCATTAGATCGACGATACAGACCATTTGCGCTGCATCTGCGTCAACTCGCTAAAAGTTATAAAGAGAAACAAATTCTGGAGTTTGTGAAAAAATACTTAGATATCTAGAGGCATGAATGAGCGTGGCTACTGCCGAACCAGGCACGATCCTAGTTGTCGATGATACTCCTACTAATTTGGAGATCCTTTTCGATTTCTTAACTAATTACGGTTTCAAAATTTTGATCGCTGAAGATGGTGAAAGCGCGCTCCAAAAAGCAGCATATGCCTCGCCAGATCTGATCCTGTTAGATATTTTGATGCCAGGGATAGATGGTTTTGAAACTTGCAGCCGCCTCAAAGCCAGTGAATCAACGCGGGAGATTCCAGTAATTTTTATGACTGCTTTATCTGAAACAGCAGATAAAGTGAAGGGTTTACAGGTGGGAGCAGTCGATTACGTGACTAAGCCATTACAGCATGAAGAGGTTTTGGCAAGGGTGCAGACACATCTGCGGTTGCGATCGCTAACCAAGCAACTCCAAGCGCAAAACGTACAGTTGCAGCAGGAGATCGAGCAGCGCCAACGGCAGTATCAGCGATCGCAATTATTTGCGGAGGTGACGCTGAAAATTCGTCAATCTCTTGAGTTGGAGGACATACTACAAGCGGCGGCGATCGAAGTCCAGAAGATTCTGCAAGCAGATCGAGTTTTAATTTATCGTTTGCGATCGGATAGTACTGGTAGTGTAGTTGCTGAGGCAGTGCTACCTGGTTGGTTCTCAGTTCTGGGACAGCAATTTGCTGCGGAAGTTTTTCCAGAAGATTGCCATCAGCTTTACTGTCAAGGGCGAATTCGCGGCATTGCCGATGTGGAACGGGAAGAAAACATTGCGCCGTGTTTAGTTGAATTTATGCGGCAATTCCAAGTTAAAGCAAAACTGGTCGTGCCGATTATTATCAAAGCAGAACTCTGGGGTCTATTAATTGCTCATCAATGCAGTAGCTCGCGAGACTGGACTGATTTTGAGACAGAGTTGCTGGGACAGCTAGCCGATCAAATTGGTATTGCTATAACTCAAGCTCAACTTTTAGAACAAGAAACTCGCTACTCTCAGGAGCTAGCGCGATCGAATGCCGAACTGCAACAGTTTGCCTCGATCGCCTCTCACGATCTGCAAGAACCATTGCGCAAGATTCAAGCATTTGGCAACAGACTTCAAGAAAAATATGGCGAGCTGCTGAACGAACAGGGGGCTGACTATATAAGACGGATGCAAAATGCAGCCCAGAGAATGCAGATTTTAATTGACGATTTGCTCGTATTTTCACGAATTACAACTAGAGCGCAACCCTTCATTACAGTGAATCTTGCCAAGATAGCAAAAGAGGTACTATCAGATTTAGAAGTGTTAATTCAACAAACTGAGGCGCAGGTGGAACTGAGCGAGCTGCCAAGCATTCATGCCGACCCGTTACAAATGCGTCAGTTATTGCAGAATTTGATTGGCAACGCCCTCAAATTTCGGCGAAAAAACGAACCTCCTCGCGTGAAGATATACAGTCAAATTATCGATAATCGAGAACAATTAACTGAGAATTTACTAAATACTTATCTTTGTCAAATTACAGTTGAGGATAACGGTATTGGTTTTGACCAAAAGTATTGCGATCGCATTTTTCAAGTTTTTCAACGGTTGCACGGTCGCAGCGAGTACGAAGGTACGGGTATAGGTTTGGCAATTTGCCGTAAGATTGTCGAGCGGCATGGTGGCAGTATTGCAGCTGAAAGTAAGCCAAGCCAAGGAGCAAAATTTATCGTGACGCTACCTATGCATCAATCCATAGATTGAGGGGGCTTTGTTCGTGTCGCTGGGATATGCGATCGCTTTGATACTGGTCAGGATCGATGAATTTTGTTTATCATGCTGATAAGAAACTCTATTTGTTTCGCGCCATCTTGTCACCTAAAGTAAAAACATCGTCCTTTCCGGCTAGTTTTTCCAATGGAACTTTCGAGCAAATCTGAATATGCACTGCTGGCGCTGTTAGAGTTGGCGAATGCTTATCAGAGCGCTCAGTTGCTCCAAATTCGGCAGATAGCAGCCAGACGAGATATACCAGAGCGTTATTTGGATCAACTGCTGGCAATATTGCGGCGAGGCGGACTGATTAAGGGTATCCGTGGAGCTAAGGGTGGTTACATCCTGGCACGCGAACCACGCCAAATTACGCTGCTAGATGCTTTGCGATGTATTGAAGGATTAGATATCGCATCTTCTGTAGAGCAAAGCACTGCTGAAGGAGCAGAACGAGGCGCAGTTGAGGAAATTTGGCAATCAGCAGAACAGGCGGCGAATGCAGTTTGGCAAAACTATACGCTCCAAGACTTGTGCGATCGCGTTGCCGCTCGTCGGCAGTTAGATTATATGTACTATATCTAGACTTAAGCGATATTTTTAGTTCGTATCCTTGCCATATTTAACTTTTGGTTTCGATATCGTACAACTGGCACATGGTAATGAGTTCTTGTTTGAGGCGATCGCGCATACTCTGTGGTGATACAATGACGCAATCTTGCCGATAACGCAAGACTTCTCGAATCAGCCAAAACTCGTTGACAACCCGCCGCACGACTTGACGCACATCCCCAATCGTTTCGTCTTCTAAGTCATCTTCCCTGCGTTCATAGGATTTTACCATCCCGCCTCGAAAGTGTAAGTATACTTTTAAATGATCTAATCCCTCTCGCCATTCACCGCTTGCGGGTACGATTAAACGAATGCGATCGAAGATTAAAGTGCGATTGTGCCAAAGTTCGGGTAAGTTGGGAATCGAATTTTTTACATCTTCCGTTTCCTCACACCATATGAGTAAGTAATAGCGTTTATCAAAAAAGCGCGGTTCGGCATAGCGCACGGTGTACTGT
>NZ_PYCI01000107.1:0-23513 GCF_003015105.1 Chroococcidiopsis sp. CCALA 051
CGGTAATGTGGAAGTATTAAGAAATCAGCGTCAGTGGTGGCATTGGTTGTGGATAGTTCCCGTAGAAGTCAAAGTTCAGATCCGACGACCGCGAGTGATTGAAGATTACTATACTGTATCTTTAAATACGCTAATTGCCAAAGTGAATCAATCGATTGAAGGCAGTATTGATAATATTAATTTGGAAATCGAGAAATATCTAGATAAAGATTTTCAGCAAAGAGTGGATGTATTTTTTGCAAATCTCGATACTTTTCTCCATAATTACAGAGATAATTTGAGCCAAGCTCAAATCGATCAAAAACTATCTCTAGAAGAAAAAGAAAAATTGGTAGAAGAACTGAGTTTTCTTCTACCTGAAGCCACAGCACAAATCCAAACCGCAGAAAGTTATATTGAATATACAGACCAAATGCTGAGCAACTAGTGTAAGAAGAAACGATTAATGTAGAGACGTTATATGTAATGTCTCTATCTGTACGGGCGGGTTTTGGACAAAGACTTGTGGTTACAGCCGTGAATACGCTTGCGCGCACCCGCCCCTACGACTCACTTATTTTTTAGTAGCACTATTACCCGTTTGTTTTTGTGCCTGTTGCAAATGCTCTTGTACTGTGGGTAAGACTTTAGCAGCAAAAGCTTTTAGATCTGGATCTTGACCTTGTTTCGCCTGCTGGCTGAATAAAGCTTCTTGCTGAGCGTGGGCTTTAACTCCTGCCTCGTTCATATATGCCTTATCAAAAGCGCTGCCAGAAAGCTTCGATAGCTTTGCCCGTACAGCTTCATTTTTTTGACCGATGGTTTTTGGTGGAGTTACACCTTTTTGTTGTGCCAAAGCCATTAGCTCTTGATTAACTTTAGTATGCTCGTCAATCATGTGCTGAGCATAATCTTTTACCTCTTGGCTAGAGGCGCGTTGCAAGGCAAGTTTTCCGAGTTGGACTTCCGCCATTCCCCCTTGGGCTGCTTCAGTAATAAACTGCCGATCTTGAGTACTGAGTTGCTGATTTTGCCCGGTTGTGCTGGGTTGAGTCTGAGTTGAATCGCGATTAGGTTGGTTTATGCTGGGATTCGACTCAGTTGCACCAGGTGTAGAGCGAGTTGCATCAGGAACAGGCTGCGTCGTAGTTCCAGGAGAAGATTGAGTTGGGGATTGACTTGATTGTGCTAAGGTTTTGTATTCTAAAGAGACAAACAACCCGACTGCCACAAGAGCAGCAGTGATAATTTTGCGTTGCATTGCTATTAAACTTCCTTGTTTTGTAATGCTTATGTATTCCTCACACCCTCACTCATGCCGTCAAGTGACTGACAGATCGCGGGTGTTTGTTAAGCGATTGTTCAAAGTGTGGCGATCGCATTTGACTAGTACATCTGCTTCATCCGCACCTATTCTCTATTTGCAATCTCCAGCCGATCTCCAACCTCTACCTGAAGAGTCATTCGTCATTGGTCATTTGTTATATTGACTACAAAAAATCAGCACTCGGTGACTAGTGGCTAGGGACTGGTGACTAGACCGAAACAAGAAACTAGCTACTAGCCACCAGCCACTATCCACTCCCTCACAATCAACAACCAATTTAAGATGTCAGCTACTAAGTCTTGGTTCCAACCCATCGATCGCGTGGCGATCGCCCTGATCTTCGTTCTCAGTCTGCTCATTGGACTGTTGGTGTGGCGCGGGGACATAGTTGCACCCAAAGTGAGAGATTTTAGTTGGCAAGCTAGACAGATTGGTGCTAGCGATCGCTCTTTTAGCCTCACGTTTAGCCGTCCGATGAATACCAATAGCGTCGAGGCAAACTTACAAATCGATCCGCCACTACCAGGTAAAGTTAGTTGGGCAGGACGACGGTTAGCGTATACTTTGCTAGAACCAGCACCCTATGGCGCGACGTATCGCGTGCAGTTACGCTTTGCCAGAGATAAGTTTACGCCTGAAACAGATTTGAGGCGGCTGCTACAACCTTTTGAGGCAACTTTTAGTACCCGCGATCGCGCTTTTGTCTATCTCGGTGTAGAAGGAGAGGAACAAGGCAGGCTCGTCCTTTACAATTTCACCCAGCAAAAGAAAACGATCCTCACGCCGAAAAATCTGGCAGTCGTTGATTATAAGCTTTATCCTCATGGTGACAAAATTCTCTTTTCTGCTAGCGATCGCCAAAATCGGCAAAATCAAAATCCCCAAGGGTTACTTTCTGCCCAGATTTATACTGTCACAACTGGAATTTCTACCCCTCAACCAGATCGGACTCACTGGTTTTCTTTCTTGAATCGTCAACAAGTCCCGTCTCCAGGCAAAATTGACCTAATTTTAGATAACAAAGACTATCAAAATCTCAAATTTGACTTGTCTCCCGATGGCAACACTATATTGGTGCAGCGTGTCAGCCAGCGTCAATCCGATCGATTTGGTTTTTGGATCGTCCGTCCCAATTCTCCGCCGCAGGAAATGGAAACGGAACCAGGAGGAGACTTTTTAATTACTCCTGACAGTCAAACAGTAGCAGTTGCCCAAGGACAAGGAGTCGCAATTTTACCTTTACAAGCTGATGCCAAAAAACCCTTAGAATTTCTGCCTCAATTTGGTATGGTACTGGACTTTGCCCCCGATGGTACGCAAGGGGCAATGGTGCGGTTTAATTCCGATTACACGCGATCGCTATTTTTAGTCACAAACCAAGGCGTACAAAGAGAATTATTACGCACGACTGGTTCTATTCTCAGCGCTCAGTTCGATCCGCGTGCCGGAATTCTCTACTGCTTGCTGACACAGTTGATGCAGGGAAATACTTATGAGGAACAGCCGTATTTAAGCGCGATCGATCTCAAAACCGGAAAACAAACGCCTCTAGTCGTGCTACCCAATCAGAGAGATATTCAGATGAGTTTAGCTCCCGATGGCTTGGGTTTGCTATTCGATCAAGTCGTGACAGCAGCCAATGCTAACCCATCTCCAACTTTACCTCGTACCGAGCAAGGACAGGCGATCGCCACCAGTCATTTATGGCTACTCCCACTTCCTGAAACTATAAATGCCGATCTCACCAACCAATTGCGTCCCGAACAGTTGCCCTTACCTGGCTTTCGTCCCAGATGGATACCTTAGTCTCAAATCAAAGCTTTCAGTAATGCCTGTAATTTCAACCTGACTTCGGCAATTTCTCGATCGGGATTAGAGCCAGCAACAATCCCAGCACCAGCATACAACCTAGCGCGATCGCCATCAATTAAAGCCGAACGAATTCCCACAATAAACTCGCTATCTCCTTGATGATTTACCCAACCTAAAGGTGCGGCATACAAACCTCTTTCAAACTTTTCGTAGGTGCGAATTTTTTTGCAAGCGAGTTGTCTGCTAACTCCTCCTACTGCTGGAGTTGGATGTAAAGCGGCAACAATTTCTAATGGATGAACATCAATCGGAACTTTAGCTTGAATTGGTGTCCATAAATGTTGAATATTTGCTAGTCGCCGTAACCGAGGCGATAATAATCGTGCTGCAATACCGAGTTCTTGCAAACTTTGCGTAATAAAGTCAATCACAACTCGATGTTCGTGTCTTTCTTTTTCACTCTGCAATAATTGATTGGCTAATACTGCATCTTCCGCCGTTGTTTTTCCTCGCGAAATCGAACCTGCTAAAGCATCGGTGAATAGTTGGCGATCGCGAATGCTAATTAATCGTTCTGGACTCGCGCCAATAAAGTTTTGTCCTTTCCCATTATGAGTAGAAAACACGTAACAATCGGGATGCATCTGTCGCAAGCGGTTGAGACAATTAAATAAGTTAAAGTTGGTATTTGCCTGCACGTCAATTGCATGAGCCAGGACAACTTTACTCAGTTGTTGCTCGTAAATTAATTCCGAACAGTCAATAACTGCTTGTTTAAAGCGATCGATACTACTGACATCAACTTGACTGAATTCTCGTTGAAAATGATTTCCTTCGTTTTCTGGCTGTTCTATTGAGGTAATCTCATGAATCTTACGCCATAATTGTTGAATGAATACATCTATATTTGTATCTGCTTCAATTGGCAAGTTAGCAACTAATACGCAGCGTTCGCCTTGTCTAGCAATTTGCCAGCGGGGTAGAAATACTGTAGCAACTGGAAAGGGATAATCTGCTGTAGCCTCCGAGAAAAAACTGAAGCTACAAAAGAAATGTGGTTTAGCAAAAGTATGGTTAGAAGAATCAAAAATATCGGTTTCTTTTAAACAAGAGCGAATAAACTTTTGAGTCAAATGAAAACGATGTGCACCTGCCAATTGTAACTGTGCTACAGCATCAATAGCAGCGATCGCCTCTCCTTTGCTTTTATTCTCGAAATAGAAATTTAATTGATGGGGTCGAGCTAATTTTTCTAGTAAAGCCAGCGGATCGATCGAATCGATCTCCAGAGAAATGCTGACGATTTGAGAACAATTTCGATCGCAGTTTTTTTGCGAAGCTACAAGAAACTGGTATAGCTTCTGGCAGTTTAAGTGGTAGTTGGCAGGGCGCGGTAAAAGGAGCATGAATGTTAAAGTAAACTATTTTTGCATCCAAGTTTAGTAAATTTTTTTTAACTGTAAATTTTTTTTAACTTCTGTTCCTAAAGATTATTAAATCGTGATGGGATGGCTACAGGCGATCGGTTTGCATACGAGGAGCGAGGAGCAAGGAGTGTTAGCAAAGCGGGACGAAGTCCAGAGCGAGAGAAAACCGCTAGAACGCAGACAGCATGGGAATGACAGCTACTCTCATGCCGCAAATGCACCGATCCCTATAGTACAAGAAATGGGGACGGTCATCAGTTGTCAGTTATCAGTTATCAGTGACTAGTGGCTAGTGGCTAGTGGCTAGTGATAAGAATTGAGTCTGGTTCCACTAGCCACTCACTATCAACCAACTGCCAACTCCCATTACCCATTACCAACTACCAATTACCAATCACCCTTTAAAATGACAACAAAGCTGATTACATATTCTAATTCTCAACCTAAATCGAAATTGTGGATGGCAGCAATTAAACCACCAATGTACAGCGTTGCCATTATTCCAATTTGGGTAGGGACTGCGGTAGCAGTTGCGCAAACAAAAAGTTTGAATGCAGGCGTATTTTCGACTTTTCTCACTGCTGCTATCTGTATTGTGGCTTGGAGTAATATCAGCAATGATGTTTTCGATTCTGAAACGGGAATCGATAAAAATAAAGCTCACTCTTTGGTGAATTTAACTGGAAATAAACGTCTAATTTTCTGGATTGGGAATCTGTTTTTGATTTTGGGTTTATTGGGTATTTTAGCGATCGCCTGGTGGCAACGAGACTTAACTATAATTGGAATTATCCTCGCGTGCTGCGCGATCGGCTACGCTTATCAGGGACCACCTTTTCGCTTAGGATATCACGGGTTAGGGGAAATTCTGTGCTTTGTAGCTTATGGTCCACTCGCAGTTTCAGCAGCTTATTATAGTCAAACTCAATCTTGGTCAACAACAAACTTAGCTGCTTCAATTATTGTCGGAACTATTACTAGCTTAATTCTATTTTGTTCTCACTTTCACCAAATCAAGGACGATCTCGCTGCCGGAAAGCGATCGCCTATTGTCCGTTTGGGTACGGCTTTATCTGCTAATTTATTACCCTGGATTTGTGGCAGTATTTACACCTTAACCAGTTTATTAGCAGTTTTAAATATATTTCCAACGTGGACTTTACTAAGTTGGTTAAGCTTACCCTTTGCAATTAAGTTGTGTCGGCACGTTCTACAATATCATGACCAACCAGAAAAAGTAAGCAATTGTAAGTTTATTGCCGTAGGGTTGCATTTTGTCTGCGGATTACTGTTAGGATTAGGATTCATGTTATAGGTGTCAGTTATTAGTGACTGGTGACTAGTGGCTAGAGAAGATTCCCATGACTCAATTCGATTTTCGTCCTTATCGACGACGATTTAAACCACCTCTACAAACAAATCATGGCGTTTGGGATGTGCGAGATGGGATTATAATTCGATTGACTGGCGATTCAAATGTGGGATATGGTGAGATTGCACCTATTAGTTGGTTTGGTTCGGAAACAGTAGAACAAGCCTTAGATTTTTGTCGTCAGCTACCAAAAGAAATTTCTGAGGAAATCATTTTTTCAATTCCCGATCGCCTTCCCGCTTGTCAGTTTGGATTTGAATCAGCATGGGAAAATGTTAATTGTGGTAGTAGGGGCGTACATCTGTACGCCCCTACAACATCTTTGCCTTACAGTGCCTTACTTCCTGCTGGCAAAGCCGCCTTATCAACCTGGCAAGGTTTAGCAAAAGATGGTTACAACACTTTTAAATGGAAAATTGGAGTTTATCCGATTTCGGAAGAATTAGCAATTTTTCACCACTTAATTGAAGTATTGCCAGAGAGAGTAAAACTGCGATTAGATGCCAATGGGGGACTGAGTTATGATGAGGCAAATTTGTGGCTGTATACCTGCGATAATGTTATGGCAACGGGAGTAGGTGTAGAAATTGAATATATCGAACAGCCGCTTGCTGTAGAAAAGTTTACCGAAATGCAGGAATTAAGTTACTTTTATGCTACCGCGATCGCGCTGGATGAATCTGTAGCTACTTTGACTCAATTAGAGACTTGCTATCAGCAGGGATGGCGAGGAATTTTTACGATCAAACCCAGTATTGCTGGTTCGCCAAGTCGTTTGCGAAAGTTCTGTCAAGAACGCAAAATTGATGCGGTATTCTCTTCCGTATTTGAAACTATTGTCGGTAGACAAGCAGCTTTAAAACTAGCAGCAGAACTATCTATCAATCGTCGCGCAGTTGGATTTGGCGTACATCACTGGTTAGAGGAAAATGAACAAACCTGGCTAGAACAATTATGGCAAGCTTGTTAGAAACTATAAAGAAATCTGGCGATCGCCATTGGTTAATTGGTGGCGATCGCGACGAACTTGTCGAACTAGCAGAGCAATTTTATTTAGAAATTATCGAGCAATCTTCTCAAAAGAATTCGCCTAGAATTATTGTAGCTGAAAGCAACCCAATTCGATTTCTAGCTGGATTTATCGCTGCCTGTAGTGCAGATTGTTCTGTCTTTCTCTGCAATCCCTTTTGGGGAGAAGGAGAATGGCAGCAAGTATTTGATATCGTACAGCCAGATGTGATTTGGGGAGAAGTCAAGAATCAAAAAAGAACAGCGCTAATTCCGAATTCCGAATTCCGAATTCCGAATTCATCTATCATGATTCCCACGGGTGGATCGTCGGGTGAAATTCGTTTCGCCATTCATACTTGGGATACCTTAAGTGCATCCGTTCGAGGCTTTCAAACATACTTTCAAATTCAGCAAATTAATTCTTTTTGTGTTTTACCTCTATATCATGTTAGTGGCTTAATGCAATTTATGCGATCGCTAACTACTGGCGGTAAATTAGCAATTTTTCCTTTTAAAACTATAGAATCTGGAGTTATACCCGATATCGATCCTGAAGATTTTTTTATTTCTTTGGTTCCAACTCAACTTCAGCGTCTATTACAGAGTTCAACTTTAATCGATTGGTTGGCACAATTCCAAACAGTATTATTAGGTGGCGCGTCTGCTTGGCAAGAACTTTTAGATCGAGCCAGAGATTATAGAATCAGACTAGCACCTACTTATGGAATGACAGAAACGGCATCACAAATTGCTACCCTCAAGCCAGAAGATTTTCTTCAAGGATATAACAGTTGCGGTCGAGTCTTACCTCACGCGCAAATTAGGATTATTAATTCTAAGCAGGAAATATTAAATCCCAATGAAATTGGCACGATTTGCATTCAGGCTAAGTCTTTAGCTTTAGGCTACTATCCAGATTTGTTAGAACAAGTAGAGATTCAGGTAGACGATCTAGGTTATATAGACGATCGCGGCTATTTAAATATTGTCGGTCGCAACAGTCATAAGATTATTACAGGAGGCGAAAACGTATATCCTTGTGAAGTTGAGGCGGCGATTAGAGCAACTCAATTAGTCAATGATATTGTTGTAATTGGACTTTGCGATCGCATTTGGGGAGAAGTCGTCACGGCAATTTACGTTCCTAAATTTCCGTCAGTTTCTGCAAGAGAAATTAAAGCCGCGATCGCCAATACGTTATCTAAATTTAAGATCCCTAAATATTGGATTAGCGCTCAAAAGTTACCTCGTAACGCGCAAGGTAAACTCAACCGAGAACAATTAAAAGCGATCGCGATTTTGACTCAAGAAAATCGCGATCCAGATTTGTCTAATCTACCCACTGTTGAAACCACTGGACAATCTCGCTAGGTAGTTGTTGTCTGCTTCTGCTTTCTGGATCGATACAAACGTGTTCTGTCAATACTTTGGCAACTTCGCGATCGCCTGCGTCAACCATTCTATAAGTTACCTCAAAATAATCATCGCCCATATATTTCGGCGTGAGATTGACTAAAATTTTATCGCCACAAAACATCGGACGAAAAAAATCTGCACTGGCATGAACGATCGGAACGGCAACTGACGACGATTTACTGAAAAATGCTTGGATGTTAATCCCCGATGCCGCTAAAGACTCTTCGTAAGCTTCATGGCACATAGATAGAACGCTGGCAAAGTAAACAACCCCAGCTGCATCAGTATCCTGAAAGCGAATAGTACGAGTATACGTAAATGTCATTTATCGAGGAGTATGTTCACATCTATTTATCTCCGATAGTGCCAGAATTAGCTACTATTTTTTTTCTTTTTCTTAATTTTTAACGCCGATACAGGACGATCCACATTTTGTTGCAGTTCTAGTTATTCCTACATCCTGGATTTGTCACTACTTTGCGACGATGCAGCACATTCTTGAATAGTAGTATACCTCCATAGCATTCATGCTTTCATTGGTATAGCTCACTCCAGTATCTCAAATCAGCCACATTCGCTAAAAAATAGTTGAAACAATAAATTGTTGAATCACTCAACTATTTGCTAAGCTAACTATTATGGTTTGATCGTAGATGCTAAGTTATACATGAAGTTACATCACGAACGGATTGAAAAAGAACACTGGAGAGCGTTCCACGTTTTTACCACTACGTCCTGCGTTAGCAAAGTGGACAAGCGTGCTGTTGATAAAGGCAGCGGATAGATTGCGCCATTCGTTCACGAGTCACCTATCTCCACTAGAGATTCACCCAAAGCATTATGGAATTCTCTTTCTGCTCGATGAGCAAGGACCCTTATCTCAGGCAGAAATAGCACAGCAAGTGGAGGTTGACCGAGCATTGATGGTTCAATTTATAGATCGTCTAGAGCAACTGGAACTAGTTGAACGGATGCCGAATCCAAGCGATCGCCGCTCTTATGCTGTCACATTAACTCATAAAGGGCAGGAGTTTTTAAAACAAGCAACTGAGTTAGCTAGAACCGCAGAATCGGAGTTTCTCGCTCCGTTATCACCTGAAGAACGCCAGCAATTGCATGATTTATTAACTAGATTGCTACTGTAAGTAGGTGACACAAGTTAACTCAAGAGCGGTTGATAGTTACCTCATAAAGCTCAATGCAATTAAATCAAATATTTTATTCATAGAGGACATCTGTGATGAAAATTGCCGTGGCTAAAAAACTAATTAAGGTAGCACTAACAACAACAGCCACCATATTAATTAGCTCCGCAACAATACCAAAAGTTTATGCTCGCGAAGTCAAACTAGACACTTTATGTCAAAAATTTCCCCTGAATTCTCGCTGTCAAGGGGAGAAATCTTCTACAGCGATCGCAGATCGCGTGCAGCAGGTTATCAAGCTGAAACTTGAAACCTCTGGTCCTGATGATGAATGGATTCGACTGGAACGGATGGGTAATACTGTAAAGTTGTTGCACACAACCAGAGTGAAAACAGTTTTTTCGCAGGTAATTAATGGCATAGCATCGGCTGCTCCCATCCCTATACCTAGAATCTTTAACTTCTATGAGTGGGATGATCATCCTACTACAAAAGTAGCTTTTATGTCAGATAGCTGTTTGCTATTGCAGCGACTCAAACTTTCAAAAGACTGTAAGATTATAGGAACCGATACTTTGCTATTAGCAGAAGAAATAGATATACGTCGCGGCAAATTGACAATTGAATATCGAGAGGGTGACCTATTGCGCTCGATTACCTTTAGACTTCCTGCCAAAGATTCTTGAAAATATTATATTTCCTCACAACCTTCTCTCTACTATCAACATTCGCCGATAAGATAACCATCCTCCCAGTACCATCAATCCCGTGAAGCCAACTAAAAACCAGAAGTTCTCGCTGATTTCAGCCATCTCACTTCCGTTAGCAGAAACTTTTAAAAAAGCTGTATTCATGTGATAAATCGGGTTGAACTTGGCAATTTGTTGTAAATGTTTCGGAAACAAAAAAGCAGGGATAAAAGCACCGCCTAACATCAATAACGGCACGCCAAAAGCCGCGATTAAAGCATTGACATCTTCCGTGCGGCGAGCTAATTGCGTGCCTAAAATAAAACCTAAACCTACGTATGCAGCTATACTCAGTAAAATAATTAAGCAGCCTAAAATCAAGGAGCCATTGAAACTCGCATTAAAAAATAATGAAGAAATCGTATAAATTAGTACAGCTTGTCCTATGCCAATACAACTGTGAGCGAGAAAAATTCCTAAAAAGTAGGAAGTGCCACTTAGAGGAGAAATGAATAGACGCTTGAGAGTTTGTTGTTCTCGTTCGGAAACGATAGTAGCAACCGTACCACCCAAACAGCTGAAAAACAACGCTGCTCCTACTAACGTTAAGGGTGCAGCAATATTAAAAGCTTGGTCTATTGACAGCTTGGCTCGTTCTGCCAAAATAAATCCGTTAAGCAACAATACAGAAACGGGAAAAATACTCCAAAAAATTAAGCTGCGACGGCGACGCAGTAGTTCAATTAAGATTCGTTGTGCTACAGCCAGCGTTTCTCGCCAGTATTTCATCGTGATGGGAGTGAGGAGTTAACTTGAATCCATTATCAAACGACGTGCTTTCACAGCCAATTTCTCGACGCACTTTATTTAAGCTATGTGGGATTGGTGCTGTCGGGGGAGTTGTGGGATACACTCGGTTTTCAAAACCACAGCCTACGGTACACCAACCAGATAGATTAGATCTACCGCGATCGCTAACTCAATCGAAAAGCGTAGTTGTTGTCGGTGGGGGATTAGCTGGATTAGCTTGCGCCTACGAACTGAGTCAGCGCGGATTTGCCGTGACGCTATTAGAGCGATCGCCACAACTGGGTGGTAAGATTGCCAGCTGGCAGGTTGAAGCAGCAGGGGAAACTTTTATGATGGAACACGGCTTCCACGGTTTCTTTCCCCAGTACTACAACCTCAAAAGTATCGTGGCAGAACTAAAAATTCAGGACAATTTTCGGTCTTTAAATTCCTACGCCGTCCTCTATCGGGGGGGAAAGTACCAGCCAGAAGTCTTCCGTCCCAGCCACTCAGCTTTCCCGTGGAATATCGTCGATTTAGCGATCGCCTCTCCCAATCGGCTCAAATGGGGCATTAACCTGACAAAATGGGAACATTGGCAGGTATTTCGGGCAATTACCGGATTTCAAACCCAAAAAACCTTTCAACGTTTAGATAATCTTTCCGTAGCCGAGTGGGTAGAACGGAGTTTTCCGCACGGATTATACGATTTATACTTTTTACCCTTCGCCAAATCAAGCTTAAATGCCCCAGATTTGATGAGTGTGGGGGAATTAATGCAATTTTTCCACTTTTACTTTTTTGGCAATCCCGAAGGACTGGCTTTTAACGGTACGCGCTACGACATGGGTACGAGTTTAGTCCAACCAATTGCGAGTGCGATCGCGCAAAATGGTGGCAAGATCGTCACAGGTGCTAGTGTCACCGCAATTCAAGCTCAAAATGGCAAGATTTCATCTCTCAGCTATTCTCAGGGAGAAGGGGAAAGTACGCCGTTTTGGGTAACGGGAATCGTAGGGGTGCACAGCAGTGCGCCCCTACAAGAATCACGTAGAGGCGGGTTTTTTGAGGATACCAGTCAAACGACGCAGAATTCCGCAGTTAAACCCGCCCTTCCAGAAATTGACAACGGCAAAAACGTAGAATATTACGGTGCAGCCGATCGCGTGTATGTTGTTTCTTCTGAAAAAAAAGAAGCAATCTCCCTTACCTGTACCCATCAAGGCTGTACCGTACAACTCGCAGAAGACGGCAAGTTTCACTGTCCCTGTCATGGCGCAGTATACGATCGCCAAGGGAAAGTTCTGAAAGGACCAGCACAAAGAGATTTACCCCGCTTTCAAGTTGTCAAACAGCAAGAAGATCGATTGCAACTAGTCGGGAGTCGTGAGTCATTGAACAACCAACTACCAACTACCAATTACCAATTACCAATTCAAGCCGACTACTACGTCTTCGCCACTGACGTACCAGGAGTACAACAATTATTTACCTTAGTCGCGGGAGAAGTTAGCCAGCAAGTGCGATCGCAAGTCGAAAAGTTGTCTATAGCCGATCCTTTCGCTGTCTGTCGCTTCTGGTTCGATCGCGATTTTGATTGGCAACACAGCAATTTTACCTCTCTATCTGGCTATCAACTTACCGATAGCATTACTCTTTACCATCGCATTCAGGAACCATATATTGAATGGGCAAATAAAACGGGTGGTAGCGTCGTGGAGTTACACGCCTATTGTTACAAAGAAAAAGAGTTTCCCAATCAGCAAGCTTTATTGACAACATTCGAGCAAGAATTATACGAAATCGTACCGCAGTTACAGCAAGCAAAAATGTTGCATCGGGAATTAGTCAATCAAAAGAATTTCTCTGGTTATCCACCAAATAGCTATAGCGATCGACCGGAGACAAGTACAGAGATTCCTAATTTAATCTTTGCAGGTGATTGGGTCAAAATGCCATTTCCTTGTGGGTTAATGGAGAGGGCTGTCAGCAGTGGGTTATTGGCAGCAAATGAGATTTTACACCGTGAAGGATTGCAAAGGCGATCGCTTTTTTCTGTTAATCCAGAGGGAATGTTGAAGATTTAATTACAGTAGGGTGCGTTAAATAACGCACTCTACAAATTCTATAATTATTAGATTCAAAAATATAGAAAGCTATGCAAACACCCTCGCTAGCCTCACAACAACGCGATATTCGACAAACCGGAATTAATCCGAATCATTGGTATGCAGTCGCCCGTAGTCGTGAAGTTACAACTAACCCTATAGCCATCACTCTTTGGCATCAAGCGATCGCCATTTATCGTGGTGATGATGGTAAAGTATATGCATTAGAAGATCGATGTCCGCACCGTCAAGTTAAACTCAGTCACGGACGAGTTATAGATAACAATATAGAATGCGCTTACCACGGCTGGCGCATTGCTGGAAATGGTGAATGTGTTGCCGTTCCTTATTTAGCAGCAAATCAAAAACTACCCAATTGCAAAATTCGCCATTATCCAATTCGAGAACAAGATGGTTTTGTTTGGTTATTTCCTGGCGATCGCAATCTAGCTACACAACTTCAACCTCTAGGCTTACCAGAGTGGGATCATCTCAACTATATTGCCACTGTTTCAATTATTGAATGTGCCGCTCATTATTCTTACTTAATTGAAAATTTGATGGATATGTATCACGGACATTTACATCAAAGTTGGCAAGCTTGGGCAGATCCAATTTTGCAAGACATTTATGAAGATGAAGGACGAGTTGACGCGCATTATCAAGCACAAAGCTATTACAAAATTGATAAAATCTGGTCGATATCACAATTATTTTTTCCTGCCTTGCGTCGGCTCCATCCCGAACCATTAGACGTAAGTTATATTTATCCTAATTGGGTATCCACATTAGGAAATGATTTTAAAATCTATTGTTTATTTAGTCCAATCAACGAATTAAAAACCCGCGCTTATTTAATTCATTTTACTTCTCTCAATGCCTTCTGGCGCTTGCATAAATTACCCGTAGCTTTTAGGAAGTTCGTTAAAAACAGTTTATTCGGCTCGGCGCAAAAATTATTAGATGGATTAGTACTACAAGATGTACAGATGATTGAAGAGGAACAGCAAGCCTATCTCACCCATCCAGAACACAAGAATCACGAACTCAACCGTGCTTTAGTTAGCGTCCAAAAATTAATTAAAATTCAAGCTAATCCCTCATAGCCCCCCTTTTTAAGGGGGGTTGGGGGGATCTTCCGAGACACGGCTGAGTGAAAAGATTTAAGCTGGCGACAGCCCCTTTTCCGCTAACCAGGTGCGATTAAATAACCGCGATTGATAGCGCGTACCGCTATCGCATAAAATTGTCACAATTGTATGACCTGGACCTAATTGCTTGGCTAGTGCGATCGCCGCACCAACATTAATTCCTGTAGAACCGCCAAGAAACAATCCCTCTTCTTGTAGCAGACGGTAGACAATTTTCACTGCTACATCGTCAGTCACGCGAATTGCATCGTCAATCGGTACGCCTTCCATATTCGCAGTCACGCGGCTATTACCAATACCTTCTGTAATGGAGTTGCCTTCGCTTTTGGTTTCACCTGTTTTGATATAACTGTAAAGCGCACTACCCATCGGATCGGCTAAAACTGTCTTAATGGCAGGATTTTTTTCTTTCAGGTACATAGCTACCCCTGCTAGCGTACCCCCCGTTCCCGTAGAAGTTACCCAAACATCAACTTTACCATCCGTTTGTTCCCAGATTTCTTTACCTGTAGTTTCGTAATGCGCCCTTCTATTGGCTAAATTATCAAACTGATTTGCCCAAATTGCATTTTCCATCTCCTCGGCAATTCTACCGGAGAGTCTGACATAATTATTCGGGTCTTTGTATGGTACGGCAGGAACAGGACGCACCTCAGCCCCCAACAGCCTCAACGCATCCATTTTTTCTTGCGACTGGGTATCGGGAATCACAATTAAGCTTTTGTAGCCCTTAGCATTACAAATATGGGCAAGTCCGATGCCAGTATTTCCCGCTGTCCCTTCCACGACCGTACCCCCAGGCTTGAGAATGCCTTTTTCTTCCGCATCCTTAATAATATAAAGTGCGGCGCGGTCTTTTACCGAACCCCCAGGATTGAGAAATTCTGCCTTACCAAGAATTTCGCATCCAGTCTCTTCACTGAAGCGGTTGAGCCGGATCAGGGGTGTATTGCCTACAGTACCGACAAACCCGTTTTTGATATCCATTCCTAAACTACCGTTAATTATCTTCTATCAAAATTCTGACTTATTGCGGTAGGTAGTAGAGCGTGTTGTCGCGATCTGCAAGTGGCAAACGCAAGTGCGATCGCAGATAAAAACATAAAGGAGTTAGCCGTAGGGTGTCGAGCAGAGTAAAATCATTGTAGCTAACCTATTTGGATCGCCAAGCCACATTGATTGATGGCAAAAGAACGCGGTGAACGGATCGCTCATGTATGACGAAGACGACCTTAGCATATTAGATGAAGCCGTACAGCTAGATAGTCCCCTAGATCATCTAGGTGCTTTAACTGCTGATTCTGAGACTGCAAAACCTAACCCAGATGAAATGCTTGCCCTGCTAGAAAATCCTCAAACTCAGCAGAGGATGCTAGCAGCGCGGGCTTTCTGTGAAATTGAAGATGAGCGGGCAACGCCCCATTTAATTCGCTTACTCACAGATGCTTGTCCTTTAGTCAGAGTCAGCGCTGCCTATGCGATCGGACGCAACCCCAGCCCAGAAGCGGTAGAGGCACTGATTCAACAATTAAATCGAGACTGGAACGGTTACGTGCGTAAGGGAGTTGTCTGGGCTTTAGGCAACTGCCGCGATCGCCGTTCCCTCAAACCTTTAGCAGAAGCTTTGAGAACCGACATTTCCGCCGTGCGGCTGTGGGCTGCTAGCGCTTTAGCACAAATGGCAGAAATCGGTTATGAAGCAGTAGTCGGAGCCATGCCACCCCTGATTGAAGCTTTGGTGCAAGACCCCGTAGCAGCAGTCAGGAGCAATTGCGCTTGGTCGGTAGGTCAATTATGTCGCGAACTCCCTTCTAACGTCGTCTATGCTACGGCAGTCGATGCCCTAATTCAAGCTTTTGCCGAAGATGAAGATTTAGGTGTAAAAGAAGATGCTAGAGCCGCCATTCTCGGTGTCGGCGATCCGCGAGGACTGCAATTGATTGAGACATTGGAACAGGAAGGATGGTTTTAATGAATTCGGAATTCGGAATTCGGAATTCGGAATTCGGAATTAATACGTGAATTTTGAATTGCTCCCTACTACTTAGAAGCATAACAATCGCGACCGGAGGCGATCAGATTCTTGGCAGCATCGCGATTGAGTGGTTTGGAGAATAAGTAGCCTTGAGCAAAGTGTTCTTGCCCAGATGTAGGTTGGAGGGAACAGAGTTGAGCGAGTTGAGATGCGGTTTCTACTCCTTCGGCGACGACATCAATTTTCAAGCTATCGGCTAGGGAAACGATCGCCCGAATAATTTCTAATCGCTCGGAGCTGGTATCTATATCTTGAATGAAGGAGCGATCGATTTTCAAAAAATTGATCGGAAAGCGACTTAAATACGATAAAGAAGAATAACCAGTGCCAAAGTCATCAATGGAAACTTGAATGCCCAACTCTTGTAACTGGATCAATTTGGCTTTAGCAGATGCTAAATCTTCGACAATCGTGCTTTCGGTGATTTCGAGCTTTAAACAATGCGGATCAAAACTAGTTTCTGCTAGAATTTGGCGAATTTTATCCACTAAATCGACTTGGGCAAATTGCTTACCAGAAACATTGACGCTGACTGATAGCGGTGGATCGGAAGGAAATTCTTCGTGCCAAGCACGCATCTGAGTGCAGGCTTCTTGTAACACCCATATGCCTAATGGCAAAATCAGTCCTGTTTCTTCCGCAACACCGATAAATTCTATGGGCGGAATCAAGCCTTTGTCGGGATGCTGCCAGCGGACTAAGGCTTCAAATCCGGTAATTTGGTTGTTATGTAGTGCGACGATTGGCTGGTAGTGGAGTTGAAATTCTTGGTTGATAATTGCCTTGCGCAAGTCTGTTTCTAGGTGCAACATGGCGACAGCGCGATCGCGCATAGTGATGTCAAATACCTCATAACACCCACGTCCCCGTTCTTTTGCCCGATACATGGCTATATCTGCATCTCGTAGCAAGTCTTCAGCACAGTCGTAGTCAGCCGTCTCGATTAACACGCCAATACTTGCATTAGCGTAGACATCTTGTCTGCTGAGGTGGAAAGGTAACTTAAATTCTTGCTGTATCCGCTCGACTAGGTGAATAATATCGTCTTTGTCGTCCACATCTTCAATCAGAACGGCAAACTCATCCCCGCCTAAACGTGACAATGTATCGCTGCTGCGGATACATGCTTTGAGTCTTTGGGCAATATCCATCAATAGCCGATCGCCTACCAAATGTCCCAGGCTATCGTTAATTGTTTTAAACCGATCGAGATCGACGAATAGCACTGCAAAGGAGAAAATGTTGTGACGTTTCGCTAGTTGCAAGACGTGTTCTAAGCGCTCTTGAAATAAAATTCTGTTGGGTAAGCCCGTGAGTCGATCGTGTAAGGCATCATGACTTAACTGAGCTTCGGCACGATGGCGATCGGTAATATCAGTTTGAGAACCAGCCATGCGGTAAGCTTGTCCTTCCTCGTTCCTGACTGCCAAACCGCGACTTAGTACCCAGCGATACGTTCCATCTTTATGTAAAATCCGGTGTTCCCGTTCAAAATGGCTAGTCGTACCATCTAAATGCCGAGATAACTCAAGTTGAAATTGCGCTTTGTCATCGGGATGAATCCGATCGCGCCACTCATTTAAAGTGTTGGCAATCTCGCCATCTGCGTAGCCTAGCATAGCTTTCCAGCGCTGAGAAAAGTAAATTTCATGATTTTCGAGGTTCCAGTCCCACAGTCCTTCATTTGCCCCTTGCATGACTAAATCGTATCGTTCTGAGGCGTTGAGAAACAGGTTTTCTGCTTGTTGGCGCACCGCATCAATTGCTGCAACTTGCGGTAACGTCGTCCAACAGGCGATCGCCACGCTGACAAAAGCTAACGATACTAATAAAAGTAGAAAAATTACACTGCTATTGGCAATATATTTAATACCTAAGAATTGCCGAAAACACCAACCAACTGCCGTAGCACCACAGACTAATAAAACTAAAATACTGAACTGAAGTAAAGCAAAATCTCGTAACGGGAGATCGCTTTTTATCCGATAGCGCTCGATCCACCATTGAGAACGAAAAAACGTCCAAGGAATGTAATTTATTACCTTATTCGCAGCCAAGATGACTAGGAAAAATAGCAGACCAACGATCGCATTTTGCCAATTCCAAGTTCGATCGCCAAAAATTGTTACGGCTGCTTCCACTAGACAAAAGACTGGCAGCCACCACACCCAGCGAACTGCCGATTGCTCGGAATTCGCTCGCCATCCGAGATGAAATCTCATAATCGACATCAGATATCCTGTAGGCATAATGGTGGTAGCAACTCTCAATGGTTCGTCAGCTCGGCTGTAGTGATGGTCATTAATCGTTAGTCATTTGTGATTGATATGAAAGTGGGGTGTTACGTGAAATCTACTTACTATTCACTCTCTTTGCTCATTTGCGGAATAATGATAATGCTTAATGTTTTTTCAATCCTTGCACGAGCAATGTTAGAACTCAATATAGTTCCTATTTTTTCTATCTCTTAAAAAAATAGTGCGCCAGTGCTGGCTAGAATTACTTAAATAGTTATCTCGAAAAAGAGCAGCGTTCAATAGATTTCTCTGGTGCAAGACTTTACTTCAGTTATATGTGGACTAGAGAGCGACCGACTAAAGATTCATAGATTTATGAAACGGGGATTAATAAAAACTTTTAAAGTAGCAATAAAACTTGGAGCGAATTTATAATAACTTTATCCCTAATACTGGTTGTACAGAAAATTGAATATATATGGCATGAGTGAAACTACAGTTTTTTAGTCGTGCCGCAATCTACTCCAATCAAGAGAATTGCAGTAATTCCGCCGACTTATATTGTTCGCATGAAGAAATAGCTGGCTATAGACGAGAATATACGGATATATTTTGTAATTTTCTCATGGAGAAATTCTAGACCTACCGC
This sequence comes from Chroococcidiopsis sp. CCALA 051, assembly GCF_003015105.1. Classification (NCBI taxonomy): domain Bacteria; kingdom Bacillati; phylum Cyanobacteriota; class Cyanophyceae; order Chroococcidiopsidales; family Chroococcidiopsidaceae; genus Chroococcidiopsis; species Chroococcidiopsis sp. CCALA 051. The sequence continues at coordinate 19,148 of NZ_PYCI01000107.1, forward strand.
AATCTTACTTAGGTGTAGGAGTGGGCAATCGCGTAATTATTAAAAATATTAAGAATATTAGAATAAATCTTAAAATGATTGCGTTTTTGTCAGCATATTGAAGGATTGTCAGGTACATATCTATGCATCCTGACAATCACATTATGAGAACATATCGTGTATCGTGGCGATCGCCTACCTACTTTGTTACCGATACTTTGGTGGCGATCGCTTCTGGAACATCTTCCGTACTATGAGAACCTGTTGGTTCTTTGAGGCAGAAAGCACACAAACTAGTCACGATTAAACCCACCACTCCTAACATCTGGAAGAAAACGCGATCGCCTGTTGGATCGTTAGGCAAGAGACTATAAATCGAGAGAAAAGCAACTGCACCAACGTTACCATAAGCTCCCACGTTGCCAGCAATTTGTCCGGTGACGCGACGCTTTATTAAAGGTACGATTGCATAAGTCGCACCTTCTGCTGCCATAACAAAGAACGAAGCGAGTGCTGTCATAACTGCTACTACTGGTAACGGGACATTTCCGCCTAAACTGCTAAAGATCAGATAGCCAATTCCCATCCCAGCCAGCGTGACAACGAGCGTCCACTTACGACTGTTCACTTTATCAGAAATCAATCCCCCACCAGGGCGGGCAAACAGATTCATAAATGCATATATTCCGGCAACCGCCCCTGCTATGGTTGCATTTAAGCCAAAGCCGCGTTGAAAAAATGTCGGCAACATGGAAACAACAGCTAATTCCGAACCGAAACAGGCAACGTAAGCTAACTCTAAACTGGCAACTTGTGAAAATTGATAGCGATCTTCTGGGGGATAGCGTTTTTCACCCTGCATCAACTGCTTATTTGCTTGCCAAATATTGTAAGACTGAAATAAATACAGGCACAGAAGTAGAAACCAAATGACATACATTGTTGTGGCGTTGAAAAATTTAACTTGATTTAAACGCCAAGCAAGTACGCCCAAAATGCCGACTAAAGGCACGTTCATTAGTAATAAAAACCAGAAGTCTTTCTTGGTAGTGACTTCCATTCCCGCACTACTAGCGGGACGTTCGTAAACTTTACCTGGTGGTGTATCTTGGACGTTAAAAAAATAGATGATGCCAAAGATTGCTGCAATAATTCCCGTGGAAGCGATCGCTAAGCGCCAGTTAATTTGTCCTCCGGCAAGAAAAGCTGTTGCTGCGGCAATGGAAGGTAAAGTGAAGGCAGCACCCGCAGAACCAAAGTTCCCCCAGCCACCATAAATTCCTTCTGCCAAGCCAATTTCTTTGGGAGGAAACCACTCAGCTACCATGCGAATTCCAATAACAAATCCACAACCAACAATACTTAAAGCTAAGCGGCTATAAACTAATTGGCTGAAATTTTGGGCAAAGGCAAATGCTAAACACGGAATTGCTGCATATATTAACAAACAGGAATAGGTGATTCGAGGTCCAAATCGATCTAATATCATCCCTACAATAATTCGTGCTGGTACTGTTAAAGCGACGTTACAAAGGGCGATCGTTCTCAATTGGGCTTCGCTTAAACCGAGTTCTGCTTTGACTGTTGGCGCGAAAGGGGCAAAGTTAAACCAGACGACAAACGTGAGAAAAAATGCCAGCCATGTTAAATGTAGAATGCGATAGCGTCCGCTGAATGACCATATACCAGCCATCTCAAATTCTCCCGTAACAACAGTTATCAGTTATTAGTAACCGATAGCTAATAGATCGCTACTTATTAGGGTAGGATTGTGATTTGAATTCAGTTGTTGATGTTTAATATCACTGCTATTTTTAGTTTTTTAAAGCCGTTGACTTTTTCTAAGTTATAAAAGCTTTAGCACGTCAATAGTATAAAATACTACGGTTTGCCAACATTTATTGATGCAATTAATCGATTTTTGCAATTAACACCGCATCAGCACATTATTTATTTTTTATTGTTATTATTTCTTGATACATAAATTAGAGCATCGTTAATAGCTTTGAATTTTCAAATGTGAATCTAATGCAGAAAAGCTTAAAAATTTTTAGATTTTAACGCTCAAATTCTTTGCTCGATAAGGCTTTTAGGAGATCGACAGATTGATTTTTTATTGAATTGGCGCGAAGTTTAATTCAAATGTAGCTACCAAGGAGCTTTGCATAATTATTTTTTAGATATGAATCTATTCCTGATTGCGTAGTTATCAATATCTCTTTTGATAGGTGAATTTAAATAGAAAGCTACTCCGATCTACGGTCATCACAATATACTCGAACACTTAAAGGCAGCGATCGCCACTATCCGGTGTCAGCAGACAGAAGATAGAAGAAAGGGCTGAGGTTCTCAGAGGAAAATCCGCCGATCTTGTAAATTTTTCTAAAATAAATCAAGTTTTGTATTTTTAGATACAGAAAATAACTGTAATATTTAAGTGAAAACAAACTTTTTTATGAATCTGGTGTTTAGCAATGCAGACAAAAAGCAGATTAAGTCGGGAAGAAAGACTGAATCGCATAGCTATAGCTCAAGAGTGGATGGTAGAACTGCCTCATCCTCATCCAGTTAGGCTAGTGCTGCTATTGGTTTTATGTTCTTTTGCGGTAGGGCTGCTACCAATTGCCTATACTCTATCTACAGGAAAAGCGATCGTTACCAATCCGGCGAACGCATCTGGAGAAGCAGGAGTGTGGGGTGTTTTGGGAGAGCAACAATAGTTCCTAAATTAGGAAGTACATAGTATTGACAAACGAAAATCAAAAATAAAAAGTACCCGCTCTCAGGTACTTTTTATAGATGTCAACTAGGCTATTGATGCAAATTGTTTACCTAATTCGGTATGTCAAAAACTACTATGCAGTTCTGATTAAGTATAGTTTCCGTTAGTACGAGGTTTACGCGCACCAGCCGCAGCACCAATCAGGGATGCAATTAAACCTAGCAAGGAACCAAACACAAACCACCACAAGCCTCTCGCAGTTGCATCAGCAGCTTCTTTTGCTTGTTCGGCAGTTAGATTCCCACCTTGTGGTAAGTTGACTCCTTGTTGCACCTGGTTGCTAATTACTCCAGCAGCATTTGCAGCCGCATTGGTAGCAAGACCGAAAGCACCAGTCACACCACTTGCCAACAACCAAGAGCTAAGTGCGAGAGTTGTTGCCCAGAGAATTGCACCATTAAGTAGTGCTGTAGAGCGATTCATCGGTCCACAAGCGCGGGCTGTAAACCAACCGCCTGTGAGCAGAGAAATTAACAAACCGATAGCCGACCAGATACCAACATTTCCTGCAACGTTAGGGGCGTTGGTTCTAGGCGCGCCCGAACCAGCTACCGTGTCTGCTCCAATTGCACCAAATAATGCGCTTAAGATCAATTGAGTTGCTAATGTGACAACTAATCCTGATAGAATTGGACCCCAGCGAACGCGATCGTGATAATCTGTGACCCTAGCTGTAACCGCTGGTTCGGTCATGACTTCATTTACTGGTCGATTGACATATGACATAGCTATTAACTCCTTTGTTTTTTTGTACTTTTGTAAGATTTTTTTTAGCTAATTCACCCTGAGCTTAATTTAGATTAAATTAGCAAATTACCTATCTATCAGTAGAAATAGTTGAGGTATCTGTCTTTAGAAGTAAAAACAAGTTATAAACTTTGAGAGAAGAGAACTTTTGATAATTGTTGAAACTGTCACTAGCTTTACTAGATTTTCTGAGCTAACAAGCAAGAAGAATTAATACTGTTTTTCTAGATACGTGCTTGGCTAATTTCTCTATAGCTGCTGTCGTCAAAGAAAGGATTGAAGGGAACGCCAGCGCTACGAAAACACATCTTAGCGTATAGCTCCAATAGTTTGCCTGCTGATAGAGAAATTAGCAGTAGTGACTCAATGTACTGGAGAGTTATGCGAGCCGAGCTATGTATATAGAAATACTTTTTGACTTAGTGTGGGTTATTTCTTTTGTAACGAAGCTTAAAGTATTTGTCAATTTTGCAAAAAAGGTGTGCTAATTAGATAGAGCAAAATTCATAGCTGGCAACAGTAAAGATTTCAGTAAGCCAAAAGCTGTAGGGGTAAGGTTACCCAAAATCTCCCTTGGAGACAGAACTCTTTAAAGAACCTGCCCGTACAAAAGTCAAAATGTCTACTCGTAAAAGCAACAGCTATTTTAGCTGTTACAATGTGCTGGCTGAAAATCCGACCGCTGACAAACCTAGCAAAATTGACTGAATACCCTAGTAGATTAACCGTGTCAAAACTAACTTTATTCGGAATTAATTTATTGTTACTAGCTGGATTGACTGCCATTGCTCCAGCGCCGACTACGGCAAAAACAACGATCGCCCAAAAAAGTCCAAAAGCTGCCCTTCCCAGCAGCCC
>NZ_PYCI01000108.1:0-23309 GCF_003015105.1 Chroococcidiopsis sp. CCALA 051
AACGAGGGCATCCGTGCTTGGATGGCTCCTCAAGACCAACCCCACGAAAACTTCGAGTTCCCTGAGGAGGTTCTACCTCGCGGTAACGCACTCTAATCTTGTCAAGAGAAGTTTTTACGAACCTCTCGACTTGATGCTTAGCAATCTATGGGTTGCGATAGGATGTTGACTTTCTTCCTTTTATAAACTACAGCCTCCACAACTTAGTGGAGGCTTTTTTGTGCTTTGCATTTTGATGAGATCGACTACGCTTTGAATCTTTTATCTCGATGCTTCTGATTCTTGTCTGCTACAACTTCGACTCCCTCTACTAAGCTTCCTAGCAGAAAGCAAAACATTGCTGGAGGAAGACAAACTTTGAGATTAAAAAATGCTGGTACAGCCAAGCTGAAGGCAATAAAAAATAGAAGGGTAGAAAGTTTAGGCTTGGGTTTTGCTGCCAGCATAATCAATAAGTCGTGCTTCGATTCTGCTGAAAGCATTCCCCTACGGATCATGAAAAGTATCATAAATTGCTCTGCTTAATCAAATCTTGTTTTGGCGATCGCTAAATTATGAAGAAGGTGAATAGTTGACGGTAAACGCTGCGCTACACTCCATGAAGACAGTTGACGATAACTGATAACTGTACAAGCAGGTTTTGAACGAAGATTATGGCTAAAGCCCGTGAATCTGTTTGCTAAACTCGCACGGACAGTTTGACGCGACGTGCTACAACGGGGGACACCCCCGCAACGCAGAAGCAAATCAACGGGGGATACCCCCGCACGCAACTGTCCTCCCCTACGACAACTGACAACTGATAACTGATTTCACGCAAAAGGTAAATCGTGTGTTATCGTAAGTAAAGCAAACGACGGCAGGGCTAAACGCTCTGACCTCTTGAGACTAAGACCGCTTAGGCAACAAGGAGGTGATGCCCATGATAGAAAGTAGTAAATGCATGGGTCATCAGGTTGAAGCTAGCCGGCTGCGCGCCGGAGCCGTTCTCTAAAGTTAGCCTTAGTCTTTTTGAGACTGAGATAACTCAAAGACCCAGGCTGGTTTGGAGTTCCTTCCGGCAGTCAGGTTTCAATCTGAAGACCCAACTAGACCGCTCTTACTTCGATCGCAAGATCCCTAGTAAGAGCGGATAGCTTTTTATAGGGGAATTTGACTGGTTTTGGTAATTGATTTTTTTATCTCGCGCAAAGACGCAGAGGCGCAAAGACAAACCAAGGTCGAGCCAACTACCTATTACCAATTACCATTTCAATTACTTCTATTGGAAGAATTTATTTATAGGCTCAAAGAATGATAATTCTAGACTAGAGAAGATTGTAAAAGGTGGTTCTAAATTCATGGCTCATCCTAGCACAGAGGAAATTTCTGCTCAGCTAGACAGCCCCAATAGTCGCGATCGCATGGTGGCTTTAGCCCAGCTGCGTCACGTCCCAGCTGTTGAAGCCGTACCTTTGATTAAAAAAGTCCTCGATGATGAGATTTTGCAAATTCGCTCGATGGCTGTATTTGCTCTAGGTATAAAGCATACAGACGAATGCTATCCAATTTTAGTGCGCTTGCTAGAAACCGACGCAGACTACGGCATTCGCGCTGATGCCGCTGGCGCGTTAGGGTATTTGGGCGACCCGCGTGGAGTTGAACCATTAATTCGGGCTTTCTATGAAGATACAGAATGGCTAGTCCGCTTTAGTGCAGCAGTATCGCTGGGCAACCTCAAAGATCATCGCGCTCGGCAAGTCTTGCTACAAGCCTTAGATAGTGATGAAATAGTCATACAACAGGCAGCGATCGCGGCAATTGGCGAAATTAGAGACTTAGAAGCGATCGAGCCAATTCTTCGCTTTGCTCAAGCGGAAGATTGGCTGGTAAGACAGCGTCTAGCAGAAGCATTAGGCAACCTTCCCAGTCCTAAAAGTGTTTCCGCCCTTAAATACATGGAAAAAGACAATCATTTTCAAGTCGCTGAAGCCGCCAGAATTTCACTGCAACGCTTGGGCGAAAACTAGGGAATTCGGAATTTGGAATTCGGAATTCCGAATTCCGAATCAACTTACCCCAAACCCCATACCCTATTCTTGTTAGTCTAAATTAAGAGAAATTTTAAGAACTGTTGCTTTAGGATTGTAGCTGCATGAATATTCAAGAGTTTTTTGAGCTGAGTGCTGGTAAATGGTTTTCCCATCGCACCAGTCACCACCTTGCCTTTAAACAAGCTGAGGATGGCAAATCGGATATTGTAATTGAAACGCTGGCGTTGGATTGCCCAGAGGTGATTAAACTTTGCGAACAATATGGAATCGAACCTGGCTTGGCAACGTGCGGGGCGCGAGTCAGCTGGAATGGAACGATGGAATGGGATGAAGAAAAACACACTGGCTCTACCGTGCTGGTTTCTGTCCCTGATGCCGATAATCCCAACCAAGGTAAGCTGTTACGGGAAATGGGTTATGCTGAAAAAGCCCCTGTTGCCGGACGCTACATGATGGGCGGCGATAAAGCACTGACTCTAATTACTGAGTACGAAACCATGTTTTCCGAAGAGAGACTGTGGTTTGCTAGCCCTAATTTACGGATGCGAGTTAGCGTCTTAAAGCGGTTTGGTGGCTTCAGCATGGCTTCCTTTACCTCTGAAATTCGCATGGGCGGAGTGCAGCCCTCTGCACAAGCAGTAGAAGCTTTTAATGCAAGCTAATTTTTGAGGGAACGGGAAAGAGAGCTGAGGGAGACAAAGAAGAGGGGGGAGAAGTCCCAAGTCAGAACTTAGGAGCAATATTTCTTTCTCTGCTCCCTGCTCCCTGCTATTAGTGATACTGAGAAATTGCTTTGAGTTTAGTACAAAAATCAGAAGCTTTTGTAGTTCCTGGGTTAAATTGACGAATTGGTGGCTGGTGGAAACTACCGCTCGATTTAGGTGAAGCACTACTTGGTAAAGGATGATGGCGCTTTAGATCGGATTCGTGGCGATCGCGCTGACTCTCTCGATCTGATGCCTGACGTTTTTCAGCAGTTGCAGGAGTAGCATTAGGAGCAATCTCTACGACTGCAACCGCAGCCGATCGTTTATGACTGGCGTTAGCTCTAATTTTATGAAGGTGACGAGCAACATCATTCAGTTGCCTGGGTTGAGTAGAAGTGGTATCCGTTCTCGCTTCACTGGTTCGGCGATCGCCACGATTCAGTGGTGTAACAGGTGCGATCGCGATTGGACGATAATGAACTTCGGGTAATAGCGGGTAGCTTGGCTGGGCGCTCAAGCGCGGTTGAATGTTGCCGCAGACAAGTCGCTCAAACTCGCAATTGAAATGAGGTTGAATCTGACCTCGCCGCTGCCAGATACTTAAGATTTGCTCGACGGAGACTGCCTTGTAACGACCTTGGTAAAGAGCTTCGATTGCTGCCAAGCGCACCCAGTTCGCCGGATAAAACCTCAGCCAGCGTTCGACTAATTCGCGAGCATTATGACCACCCAGGTCGAAAATATAGTGTAGTAATAATGCGACTGCGCTATCAGCAGTTGAATTCCAAGCTTGTGTCAACATTAGCTAGCCTACACTTCTACAATAAAACATGCGATCGAATTTAGCCTAATTTTATTTATACGCACAATCCCCCCGTAAGGATATTAAGTTGCTCTTGCCTAACTGCACAACGAAATTTATATTGTTTTAATTTGGCAGCAGAGATCGGTGATTCAGTTGTCAGCGTACAGACGTTACATGTAACGTCTGTACGAAGTTATCAGTTGTCAGGATTGTAGGGACGAGTATTTTGCAGCTCTCCGTGCGATCGCCAAGAATTGTGTGGTTACAACCTTTCCGTACAGCAGAGCAATGCGCGATCGCAGACATGAAACGAAAGACAAGAGGTTAATAATTCCGAATTCTCAATTCCGAATCCCTCAGTCTCTACTTTCGCCATACCAATAGTATGACTCCAGCAACGATAAATCCTAAAGCAATGATTTGATTTAAAGGAATTGACTCTCGAAAGACAAAATAACCCAATATGACTGAGAAAACATAGGACAGGGAAGCAGCGGGACCAGCAACACTTAGGTTTACTCTCGTCAATACCAGAATGTAGAAGAATGCTCCCATGCCATAGCAAGCCAATCCTACTAGCAGTTCTGGAGTGCTGAGGATTCCGAGTAAATGGCTAACCATATTAGTGGCATTAACTTTTCCTAACTTTAATGCGCCTGTTTTGAGTAACCATTGCCCAGCTACACTCGCTAGGATCGAAATTAAGAACAATCCGAATTCTGATAAAGTCACGCAACAATCCTTGTGGCAATTAATTCGGTTTACTAGTTTACGCTAGCGAGGCTCTCGCTAACGCTAATATTGTTTCGGCATGTTTTGGTAAATTTGTAGGTAGAAACTTTATGACAAATCTGGCAATTTCTCCAAATACGCAAGAGCAAATTGAAGCTTGGCTGCGCGGTTTACTGGCAGTAGCCTGGGCAGATGGTGATTTTGAGGCACACGAACGAGAACTCATTCCGACTCTGGCACTAGGAGAATTAAAACCCACAGACAAACTAAGTGCCATGACACCAATTACAGTAGAGGAACTTGCTGCGGCGCTGGGACAAAACCAGAACATGGCAGAAAACTTTTTACGCACAGCTGTCATGGTGGCGATCGCCGATGGTACTTACTCTACCCCCGAAGACGATCTGTTACATCAGTTCTGCCACGCCCTCGGTCTACAAGATAACGTACTTGTCTCCCTGCGTCATACTCTATGCGATCTCGGCGATCGCCCGCAAGATGAGTTAGGTTCTCATCCTTATATAGATGTACTCCACCCCGTGCGCGACTGGCTCGATGGGTTAGAAATCCACGATCCCAAAGTTGCCCATTTTTTATGTAAAATGATACCTCCCCAATGTCCTTTTGAACGAGATATCAAACTCTTCGGTCATAAAGTCGTCCACATTCCCCCTTTATGCAAGCTCAACCCACTATACGAACAACTAGTAGGCTTGCGCTTCCGTGCCTTGTCCTACTTGGCAGATGACTGTGGCGAAGATGTTTCAGAATATATTTAAGAGTCATTAGTCATAGATGCGACAAATGACAAATGACCAATGACAAATAACCAATCATGCAATTTATCGATCGCGCGGAAATTGAAGTGCTAGCTGGTAAAGGTGGCGATGGAATCGTCGCCTTCCGCCGAGAAAAGTACGTACCTGCTGGCGGACCTGCTGGCGGAAATGGTGGTAAAGGCGGTTCTGTGTTCTTAGTAGCAATGGAAAATCTGCAAACTTTGCTAGATTTTCAGTACGCCCGCAGTTTTAAAGCCAAAAATGGCGAACGTGGTGGACCGAATAACTGCACGGGAGGCGCAGGCGAAGACCTATATCTTGAGGTTCCCTGCGGTACGGTTGTCTACGATCGGGAAACTGGAGAAATTATCGGCGATCTCGTCCTTTCAGGTCAAGTTTTGTGTGTGGCTGAAGGTGGTAAGGGAGGACTGGGTAATAAATATTTCTTAAGTAACCGCAACCGCGCTCCAGAGTATGCTCTACCAGGATTGCCTGGAGAACACAAACTATTGCGCTTAGAGTTAAAACTGTTGGCAGAAGTTGGCATTATTGGACTACCTAATGCCGGAAAATCAACTCTCATTTCTGCTTTATCTGCTGCTAAACCGAAAATCGCCGACTATCCTTTCACCACCCTAGTACCGAATTTAGGAGTCGTCCGCAAGCCAACGGGTGACGGAACTGTATTTGCTGATATTCCTGGGTTAATTGAGGGAGCGCATGAAGGAGCTGGGTTAGGACACGAATTTTTACGTCACATCGAACGCACTCGGTTATTACTCCATTTAGTTGACGTTAGTAGCGAACAGCCTTTGTCTGACTACCAAATTATCCAGCAAGAATTAATTGCCTACGATCGCGGACTAGCAGAACGTCCCCAAATCTTAGCTCTCAATAAAGTCGATGCAGTAGATGAAGCCACGGTAAAGGCGATCGTCCAACAGTTAGAAGATAAGACTGGAATGCAAGTCTTAACAATCTCAGCTGTCACCCGTCAAGGATTGGACGCACTGATGCAACAAGTCTGGTCTATGCTCGACGAACTCAATACTGCTAAATAGTGTCATTGGTCATTTGTTGTTGGTTGTTGGTTGTTGGGAAGTGGCGCTTTGGCGCTGCGGAACTAGATTCTTGTCTAGCCACTAGCCACCAGCCACTAGTCACTGATAACTGATAGACGTTTACATCCAAAATAGATTAAACTTGTAATGAGTTCATATAAGTAACTAAGAACTCGACAGTTAATTGTTAAGTCTCGTACAGTTTTATGCAGGTTGTAATTTTCCAAACAAAAGCGAAACGTCATTAGCAACGGTATGGGATTAAACGTATTAACCTGAAGCTCTTAGTACAAATTCAAAGCAGACTCAGTGTTTGAAACTAAATAGAAGATAAAATCATCACTCATTGACATGGGTAGTTAAGCTACATAAATTTAGCTCAAAGATGCGGATATGCAACAAGAAGCGGCAGCAGTAAAACCAATTCGATCTCTAGAAGATGCTTTAGAACGGTGTCAGCACTTAGGTATGCGCGTCAGCCGCCAGCGTCGTTTTATACTAGAGTTACTATGGCAGGCTAAAGAACACTTATCGGCAAGAGAAATTTACGATCGCCTCAACCAGCAAGGTAAAGACATCGGACACACCTCGGTGTACCAAAACTTAGAAGCACTGTCATCCCAGGGTATTATAGAATGCATCGAGCGTGCTGACGGTCGCCTGTACGGTAATATCAGCGACTCCCACAGCCACATCAACTGTCTGGATACGGCTCAAATTCTTGATGTTGAGGTGGAATTGCCAGAAAGCTTGCTGCGGGAGGTTGAAGCCAGGACAGGTGTAAAAATTACTGACTATAGCATTAATTTTTACGGCTACAGGCAGTAACAAAAAACAACAATTTGCGGTACGCTCTGCATGGAAGCAGCCAAATAACGCATGATGAGCGATCGCCCTATTAACCTACTAATAATCGATCCAGACTCTATCTACCGCACGGGTTTGAGGGTCGTTTTAGAGCAAGATCCACATATACGAGTAGCAGCAGAAGCAGCCGATAGTCAGGCTGGCTTGCAGAATGTATCAGCAATAGGAATAGACGTAGCGATCGTCGAGCTGAGATTGTCTGATTCCTCTATCATGGGATGGCAACTATGTCAGCAAATCAAAACTCAATATCCCAACCTGCCGATCCTCATACTGACTTGCCACCCCGAACCCAGTCAACTCGCCGCAGCAAGACAAGCGGGTGTAGAGGGATTTTGTCATAAAGGAATTACCGCAGAGGAAATAATTCATATAATTCGAGAATTGGTAGCAGGGCGATCTTATTGGGAGTCGAAAATTGTAGGGGTGGGTTTATCAGATGTGTCTGGAAGCCAACCTACAATACAGACAAACCCGCCCTTCCAATGGTTTTTAATCGGAACCCGCGATCGTCTGCGCCAATCGGGTTTGCAACAAATAAACGGTAATTTGGCGCAAGTCACAGCAAGGCTGCAAGAACCTGGACTCCCTACACTCGATCGCGCTATGTTGGCAGGACAAAGGCGAGAATTATTAGCAGCGCGGTGGGTTGTCGATCGGTTGTTAGCGGTAGGGAATGAGGAAGGACAAGGAAGACAGGGGGGACAAGGGAGACAAGGGAGACAAGGGGGTAATTCCAAGCCACCAGTTACTCACCCGACTTTTGACTTCTGACTTTTGACTTTTGACTTCTGACTTTTGACTTTTGAATTCTGACTTTTGACTTTTGACTTCTGATGCTATGATCGCAAAGGATTGGGGCTGTAGCTCAGTTGGATAGAGCGAGCGCCTCCTGAACTATCGGGCATCATAGAGGAAACTCTATGTATGAATGCGATCGAAGTCGGTGAACTCTAAAAAGTTAGCAGACCGCGATCGAACTCCCAGTGATGATTAGGACATAGAGCAACTAAGTTGTTAATGTCGTTGATCTGAGCTATGGGTGTATCCTCTGCAAAGTCCTGTATGGGTCTAATATGACAAACCTCATAGTGTTTGTTATAGCCGCAGATGATGCATTGTTTGGGTTGATTGGAGCGACGGTAGACGTTTCGAGCAACTTGACGAACTCTAGCTGAATGCTGGTATAGGGCTTTAGCCCTCAGCTCACTGAGAGTAAGACACGACCAATCTACGTATGAGGGATTACAAATATCACAAGTAGTTCTTCTACCAGTCACGAGTATACGGCAGTGTTTGCAGTATCTCGGCTTGTGACCCTTCCTCTTTTTAGGAAACTTCTGATTGTTGTAGGAAGCAGCACACGAGCGACTACAAAAAGCTGGATTGATTGTTGTCTGACCGCAATGTTTGCACTTCATGGGAATACCGAGCCAAGCCAAAGTAAAGTGAATAGCAAGTTTTGAGTATCTATTTGAGTATCTATTAGAACTTAAAACTTAAAACTCAGGAAGACTTTGGAAGGTGTAGAGACTAGGTGGTCGCCACCTACGGGCTAAAAGCCTATGGTGAAGGTATAGTCCAGAGAGTGGGGAAACTCACACAAATCTGAAGCGCTAGGTCGCGCGTTCGAGACGCGCCAGTCCCGTCAAAATTCAAGCCTTACAGCTATGTCAGCAGGGAAAGCTGTTTGCCTGAATGACCAACGCTCGACGCTTGTAATCGCGTGTTCAAAGTGTCATAATTCACAAAACTAGCTAATATAAGTGTTTTCATACCTAGCAATAGATGTAGGATTGAGCAGGAATAAAGCAGCTTTTTCCTTCGTTGCTTCAGATAAATGAATTTGTGCCAAAGTAACTAATCCTTCCGTGACAAAAGAATCTCTAACTACAGCATTTTCTCGACCATTAAAGGAAGTTTCATAAAAAACTTCTTTAATCCCAGCTGAAATAATTAACTTTAAACAAGATAGACAAGGTTCTAGGGTGACATAAATACTCGCCCCATCAGTAGATGTACCGTGTTTGGCAGCTTGGGCGATCGCATTTGCCTCTGCATGTACAGCCCGCGATGGTAGGCTCTTACTAGCGTCACAACTGCTCAACCCTGGATAGCAGTATCCTTGAGCAGTACAATGAGCCGAACCAGACGGCGAACCGTTATAACCTGTTGCTACAACCTGCTTGTTTTTAACAATTACCGCGCCAACTGGAAAAGCAAGGCAAGTTGAACGAGTAGCTGCTAGTTTAGCCAACATTAAAAAGTACTCATTCCATGTTGGTCTTTGGTCATCGCTAGCTGTCATTTTCCGTCCTGGTTATATAACTTTCCTGTTTTCAAACACTCGGATGCCTTTTGCAACTCCATTCCTAAATATCCAGAATGATCTGGACGAATAGAAGGAGAAGCAGCACAAATTTCTCTTAATAGCTTCAAGGGATTTTTCCCAGAATAGCAGGCAACAACCTCACCGCTACCAGGTGTTGTTTGGGTAACAACTATCTCACCATCTGTAACTTCAATTAGGAAATTTCCACATGGATCGTTGTAGTCTAATTGTTTAGAAATTACCGCATACTGCTGCTTAATCAGTCGATCTACGTTTTCCCAAGTATCGTCATATATGTGGGCTGATTGGCTCATTGTAATCAGCGGTCCCATGCGTAAATCGTAACTAGAACGAGCGGCAATTTCATCTCGAATATGCTGTTGTAATGCTCTCAATCCCATAGCGTTTGCAGCCCATGCAGAAAACATATCGTTACTGCGTAACGTCGCTGTTAATGATATTTCTTGCTCGACAACTCTCACCCAAATATGATTTAAACATGGGCTACCACCTTTTTCATGGTCTTTCACATCCCACAGTGTCATGACGGCACTAGCAGCATCGATCTCTCCAATCAGCTTTTGAATCACCTGCTCGACTTGATCCCGACCAAAATGCGATCGCAATCTTTGACCGTAACTATATTTCACCCCTTCTCTATAGGGCTGGTCGTCTAAAATCTGCGAAAGATATTCTTGAATAAAAGCGCGATCGCATGGTAGATAATTTGGTTCGGGAAAATAGAAACCCTCTGGTTCATCAGTGACAATTGCCATCAAATCGATCAATTCCTGCCATTGCCCATCGTAGCCAGTAGGTCGAATTGTTCCTGTCGTTTTGATTCGGTGAATAATTTTCACCCAAGTTTCAGCAATTGTTTTTCCTTCAATTCGATGTCCGTAACGAGTCCCAGGTAAAACTGTAGGAACTACACTCCCTATAGGAAATTCTAAAGGCACACCCCAAGGCTGTATTTCTTGTTGTTGAGTCACAGCAACAAAATTGCGCGTCTGCTCAACTGCTTCAGTAATCGAAAACACTTCCTTGACTACAAGATTTTGCCGCAACTGTTCCAATGCACGAGCATCGACTTCCAGATCGATATACCCAGAAATGGAGGAACGAATCATCCAGCAGTGCTTTCCCGTATCGCTTGACCCTGCTGCAAAGCCATGCTCAAAAAAATCTAACAAGCACTTCGTACCCCCTGAGTTTCTATCTTCTTTAGTAGCGTTGAGAACGACTAAGAAACGAACGTGAGGATTGGCGAGTAAATTGCGGATCAGCAAGTTAATTCCCCGCGTTGGCGAGTATAACTGTCCGATGACTGCATATTCGCTCTGTTGCAAATGCTTGGCGATCGCCTGTTTGACAGTCCAACCAGTCACGACTGCAACTTGTCCAGTGCCATATAATAGCTGGTTTGGTTTATGCGAAGGTCTGTAATGGTACTGTTTTGTAGAATCGGTGACTGTCACAGGCTTACATCACAAAAGTAACTCTTGTAGAATACCTAAACCTGAAACAAAATTGCCAGTTACTCGTATCTTTTTACATTCGTCATCGGCGATCGCTACCAATTTGCTCTGTGTAGCAAAATAACCCACATCCATATCTACGCGAGTAGCTAGCACAACTTCACAAATAAAACTGCTGGGCAACAAAAAACCTCGACTCAAAAGCCGAGGTGCAAGAGGAGGAATTAAATGCTGATGGGAGCTACTATTGTCGAAACTTTGAATATTGATATTACAAAAAACTTAGCTAGCAATAAGAGCTACTAGTACCGTAGCTAAAACAAGTAAACCAGCGATCGCGCCTTGAAAAGCATAGCGACTCTGTTGTTCTGGGGATGGATACTCGGAGTAGTACATTTGTGGCTCAGTAGCGTAGTTATTTAGAATGCCTTCTTCGTTGGTAGTCGTGTACATAGTGTTTACTTCCTGTTTCTTAACTCTTGTAAACTAATGTAACAATATTGTTACGAAAAAGCAAGATAGCTTGACAAATAAAAAATAAATAGTAAATAAAAGTAGAACTTATCGCTCGGCGAGCAACTACCAACTACCAACTACCAACTACCCATTACCCATTACCCATTACCAACAGACAAAAGAATTGTTGTAATGTATTGACTAACTCAGTTTCGGCAGACAAGAGCTGCTAATGTATGGTATATATCTACTGTAATCCCACCGATAAACTGGAAATTAGAGGGATAAGTTATTGTCGAATGCTGACAACTGATTCCTCAGCCTCCAGCCCCTAGCCCCTACCTCAATCAAAATGGGTATTGTTGTAGAAAACGTCACGAAACAGTTTGGCAGTTTTACCGCTGTTGAAAACGTCAGTTTAGAGATTGAAAGTGGTTCATTAGTCGCTTTGTTGGGTCCGTCAGGATCGGGTAAGTCTACGCTTTTACGTCTGATCGCGGGGTTGGAGATGCCAGATAGCGGTAAAATCTTGCTGACGGGCAAAGATGCGACCAATCAGAGCGTACAGGATCGGAATATTGGGTTTGTATTTCAGCACTACGCGTTGTTCAAACACATGACGGTACGCCAAAACGTCGCCTTTGGGATGGAAATTCGCAAAGCCACCAAAGGGAAAGTTAAAGGGCGGGTAGAAGAATTATTAGAGTTAGTACAATTAAAAGGATTGGGCGATCGCTATCCTTCGCAACTTTCAGGCGGACAGAGACAAAGAGTCGCCTTGGCGCGGGCGCTAGCGGTAGAACCAAAAGTTTTGTTACTAGACGAACCCTTCGGGGCGTTAGATGCCAAAGTGCGGAAAGATTTACGCGCTTGGTTGCGCCGCCTCCACGATGAAGTCCACGTTACAACAGTATTTGTCACCCACGACCAAGAGGAGGCGATGGAAGTTGCTGATGAAATCGTGGTGATGAACAAAGGTAAAGTCGAACAGGTAGGAACGCCAGCCCAAATTTACGATCGTCCTGCTACAGCATTCGTGATGAGTTTCATTGGTCCTGTGAACGTGTTACCGAGTACGGCGAAAATATTTCAGGGTAGCGGGTTTGATTCTGCCCATCCAGAAATCTTCTTACGTCCCCAGGATGTGGCGATCGAGACAGAACCTAACGCTACGAGTGTCCCTGCAAGAGTCAGTCGGATTATTCATCTGGGCTGGGAAATTCAGGCAGAGTTAACCTTGGACGACGGACAAGTGGTCATGGCGCACTTAACACGCGATCGCTTCGACCAGCTGCAACTCGAACCGCAGCAAAAGGTTTATGTCAAACCCAGAGAAGCGAAATCTTTTCCGTTATACTATTCGATTTAATGTCATTGGGAAGTATCAATCTAAATGTGTAGAGACGTTACATGTAACGTCTCTACACTGACAAATGACCACTGAACAATGGCTACTTGCGGAATCGAAAAGAAAACAATATGAACTGGTTTGGTTTATCGCGCAAACAATTTTGGTCGTGGGGAAAATTCTTTAGTCTGCTAAGTCTATGCTGCTTGCTGATTGTCAGTTGTAACACTTCCCGTCCGCCAGCACAGACAACAACCCCTACTCCTGGTGGTAGTGACGGTAACAGTCGCATTACAGTGGGGACGACACTAAGACCGAGAACGATCGATCCCGCAGATAATTACGAGTTAGCAGGCAGTAATATTACTACTAGCTTATGCGATCGCCTCTACACATACAAATTAGGTACGGGAGAACTAGAACCTCAGCTAGCTACAGCTTTACCTAAAGTCAGTCAAGATGGATTGACTTACACGATTCCCATCCGTCAAGGAGTCGTTTTTCATGACGGAACTCCATTCAACGCCGAAGCGATGGCATTTTCCCTAAATCGGTTTATCAAAAATGGCGGAAAACCAAGCGCGCTGCTGTCGGATGTTGTCAGTTCTGTAGCAGCAACAGGAAAAGAGGAAATCACAATTAAATTAAAAAACTCTTTTGCGGCGTTCCCTTCAGTCTTGGCTTTTCCAGGGATGTGCGCCGTCTCTCCCAAAGCCTATCAAATTGGTAGCGGCAAATTTTTACCGACAAAATTTGTTGGCACGGGACCCTATCAGTTAAGGCAGTTTACACCGAATTTGGTACGGATGGATGCATTTGATAAATATTGGGGCGCAAAACCGACAAATCAAGGTATTGACTTTCAAATTCTCTCGAATGCAGCAAACTTATACAATTCTTTCCGTACGGGTGCAGTAGATATTGCCTATCAAACCTTCGATCCGCAACAGGTAGAGAGTTTAAAGCAGCAAGCAACATCAAAGGGATGGCAGGCAATTGAAGAGAAAAGCAATACTGTCACCCACATGATTTTGAACGTCAAGCAAAAGCCTTTAGACCAATTGGAAGTCAGACAGGCGATCGCTTCAATGATAGATCGTCCCCTACTGATACAACGAGTTTACCAAAATCAGGCACAACCACTCTACAGTATGCTGCCCGATACCTTTGATAGTTACAAACCCGTGTTTCAATCAACTTATGGCGATGGGAATGTAGAGAAAGCAAAAGCCTTACTAGCCAAAGCGGGATATACCAAAGAGAACCCGTTGAAATTGCAAGTCGTTTATCCTGGCTATTCCCTAATTCGAGAACAAATTGCAGGCACTTTGAGGGGATATGCAGCGCAGAAACTTGAAGGGATAATTCAAATTCAGCCCCAGCCAGAAGAATCAGCTACCTTTTTCGCCAACCAAGCCAAAGGAGCATATCAGGCAATTTTACAAGATTGGTATCCCGACTTTGGCGATCCCGATAACTACATTCAACCATTTTTGAGTTGTCCCAAAGGCGACGCTAGCGGTTGCGAGAATGGTGCTAGTCAAAGCCAAGGTTCGTTCTACTACAGCGATCGCATGAACAAGTTAATTGCCCAACAGCGCCAAGCACAAGATCCGCAAGCGCGGGCAAAAATCTTTGGCGAAATTCAAGATTTAATTGCCCAAGACGTGCCAATTATTCCTCTAGTTCAAAATAAAGACTACGTTTTTGCCCAAAAAGGACTTCAAGGCGTACAAATCGACCCGATTTTGAAACTTCCCTTGTGGCAGATGAAAAAAGGATAGATCTGTAGAAACGTTCCATGGAACGTCTCTACAATCGTAGGCTAGCGATCGCGCCAAAGACAAGACAACCAAAGGCGATACGTAGGAGAAACGGTAGCTTATAAATACTTGCAACTACAACAACTATACTTGCAGCGATCGCCCCCCAAATTTCTACAGTTGACTCTCCCAAATCAGCCACGCTACTAGTAGCCATTACTAAAATTACCGCAAAACCAACTTTATCCAACCAACCCGCTTGCAGCCGATCCGTCCTTACCCAAATACTCACACTTCGCATCAAGAAAGTACCCAAACCAGCCAGTAAAATTACCCACCAAACATGCATCTAAACTTCACCCTTTCTTAGCGTTCTTAACTTTGCGTCTACTCCTACGAGAAGTCGCTTTGCGCCTTTGCGTCTTTGCGCGATCTAAAAAACCCTTTGCAACTACGGAAAAATTTTAGGCAACACCACAGCCACGAAAGTCACCCCGAAAATCGAGAGTAAAAAACCCCACGTTCCCCAACCTTGAGTTACCAGTACCAAACCAACACCGATCGCCACTACCAACCACTCTCTACCGAGGCGATCGCCAATACTATCGACTAAAAGACAGATAAACAAACTCGGCAAAGCAAAACTCAGCCACTGTACGGGTAACTTTGCCCCGATTTGACATCCCAACCAAGTTCCAGAGATCCAACTCAACCAACATAGAATATGGATGCCGAAATAGTAGAAATGCGATCGCGGTTTGCTAGTAATATCTAGAGCAAAAGCCTCATCTGTAAGCCCGTGAGCCAGGAATAATCGCTGTCCTAGCCCAAAAGAGTTAAAAATGCGATCGCTAGCCAGACTCATCGGAATATGCCGCAAATTAATCAACAGCATCGTCAGCACGATACTTACCCAGAATAAGTCTTGCTTCACTCCTTCCAAAGCGGCAAATTGGGCAGCACCAGCATAAACCCAAATAGACATAGTAACTGCTGCTGGCGTGGATACACCTATCCCAGTTGCCAGCGCCCCAAAACTCATCGCTACAGGGAAATAGCCAACTCCCACCCCCAAGGCGCGATGAATGCCTTTCAAAAACTCATGCATTGACCGTTCTCGAATCCGCTACAGCATTAGTTTAGTTAGTGGGGGCAAATTCAGTCTTGAACGATCTTGCTCTAGATTTATTCAGTAACAGCGTGTTTCAGTGGTGGCAAATACCTTGAAACGAAGCACGAGATTTTCGCCTGCCTGCTCTCATGCAGTATTAGCCTACTGGTTGACACATTAACATAGAATCAAATATCGTATCCTGTCGTGAGAACTTGAAATGGATGCTTTAGTCCAAGGACTCGACATAAAACTGCGCCAATGGCAACTTGATATTGCTCATCAGGTGAGACAATACCTGGTGGAGATTATTGAACTGGCAGACCAAGACGCTTTAGATACTCTTCGTTCTAGAGCAGTTGAACAAGAAGTGTTGGATTTGATTGATGAACCTAAAACCAGGTGAGGTGTGGCTGGCTGATTTAGGACTTGCAGCCAAGACGCGCCCTGTCATCATTGTGTCTCGCTACGATCCTACCCCCTTTGAACTCTCGTTTGCCACAATCTATAGGTGAAATACCGCTGGCTATAGCTTTAATACAGAAACGGAACTAATTTCCAAGTTTTGTCTGCATATATCTTGTATTCTTCTCCAAAACTTGCTTCTAGCATCTTCTCTTCTACACCAATTCGGTAAGCCCGGGACGTAATTCCGATAACTACAATAGCTATCAACACAACCCAATTCGTAACGGCTAATCCCGCGCCTATCTCCATCAGTAATGTTCCAAGATATCCAGGATGGCGAATAACGTTGTACGGAGCTTGATTTACAATTTTCTGCCCTTCGATAACCTGTAATGTCCTTGTATAAAACTCACCCAGCGTTTTAGCAGCCCAATATCGCATTGCTAATCCACCAAGCATCAGTGTTAATCCCAGCCAGCCAACATTTGCATGGCTCCAGTATCCGACTTCATAAGTATTTAAGATAGGCGCAGTAATGACCAGCAAAATACTGATCGTGCCACTGCTCCACAGCACTTGAGAACTGCCTGCATCAGCTAGTCCTGGTTTGAGCTTGAGTGCCTGTTCACCTTTTCTCAACGAACGCTCCATCACAAAGTAGCAAGCAATCAAGAGGTATGCCGAGACAGTTGTAATTGTCATACTGACTTTTCTAAATACAGAAATAAATCATCTAGAACTACTATATTTTCCTGGCGTAACTCCGACGCTTAAGATGCAGAAAATCAAGTAATTATTAAAAGCTCGATTGTGTCTTCTCGATCGCCTGCGAATCAATTTCGATCGCGCTCAGATTTAGGTGGAGATGATGCAGAACGACCCAGAATTAGTGGAATACTCATAGTTCCCAGAGCCATCATAATGACTGCCAAAAGCCAAATCACTAAACGGTTGGGGCGATAGTTACCGCTTTCAATTTGCCCAAAAACTCGGTTATATCGCCAAGCTGCTAAGGCAATCGTGAAGATGCCAACTACAACTAGGCTAACCCCCAAATTCTCGGAGCTAACTAAATTGCGATCGGCAACCGTAGGTTGTTGAGTCACGGCTGTTTGAAGTTGGCGCAGAAATAGACCGAATCGAGCGATCGCAAACCCAAAACCAATTAAAGCGATCGCAGTCCGCAACCAAGCTAAGAAAGTCCGCTCGTTGGCTTGATGTTCCCGTTGGCGATCGATTTCCGATTTTCTGTTCGTGCTATTTTTCATTCAGATTCCCAATTGAAGGGGAGTTGGGGAATCGACTGCGTAACTTCTGACCGAGATATATTTAACACTGCTTTTCTCTTGCGACCAAATCGGCAACTGATTCACCTTTTGTAGCGTTAAATCTACATATTTCATGCCTTTCTCGCCAACTATCTCCATACCAAAATAGCCTTCTGCACCATCATGTTCGTGCGGTCCGCTCGAATGTACCGTATAACGACCCTGCCTGACAGCCTGATTAAACGGCGAACCTACCGTCCCAATCCAGCGAGAGGGAAAAATAATTCTGCCAATATCCTCTACCCAGTCTCGTTGACCTTGTAAATGATAAATCTGGTCAGCCGTGTTAAAACCATCTGTGCCACCAAACACACCTCCAATCGAGACAACTGCAATTTGAGTGTTTGGCAGCCATCGAGCGAGATATGGAGTTGCGGCAAGGGCAACTTGAGCGCCACCACTCGTCCCCATCAATAGAATCTTAATTGGTTGCTGAGAGGTTTGGGATAAGGGGTGAGCTGCTTGCATCCGGTCAACGATCGCGTTAGCAATCCCCAGGTTATAGACTTTTCCATAGCGATCGTCGGCAGAAATCGCAAAACGCCAGAGGTTGCGAATTTTTATTAATACATCCGCCACACCATACCAACCTTTAGCCTCGTCTGCAAAACGCCACAAGGGAGCTAAAAAGCGCTCTCCCCCCAAACTTTCATTTGCGGCTGAATAGGGAAAGACATCGCGTACGGTAACGCAGTTAGGATGCGCTTGTTCGAGACGGTTGAGAAAGACTTCTTCCCCAGGTAATAGCTGGTTAGCAGAAAAATCTCCCACACCTGTTAAAAAGACAATGTAACAATTTATATTTGCCGACTGCGCCTGAGAATTTGAACTGCCACTCAATCGCAATTGCTTATCTGGCTTTGGTTTTAGCCCCAAACTCTCCACTTCTTGAGATAGCCACCAAACCAAAGTTCCCACGGGTGAGAACATGCCCCAAATCAAAAGTATAATTCCCGCTAGAACTAGCAGTCTTAAGCTTCCGCTCCGCAGCCAATTGACAAACCTCACCATAAGATTGATTGGAATTGGTAATTGGTAGTTGGTAGTTGGTAGTTGCGAATGACCATTAACCATTCACTACTCACTTTTCAAGGAATTTAAAGTGCGCGATCGAAATAGCAATCTTTGGAGTTTACTACGGGAAGCACTAACTTTAGACCCTAATTTTTACGAACATATTCCGATCAACGCGAAAAACCGCCGCTTCGCCCAAATAGTGGTTGTTCTTGCAGCCATCTCCTACTCTCTTGGTAGTGCTGTGATTTTTTTAATCAACCGAATTCCCCTACCGTTGTTAATTTTGAGGCTCTTGGGTAGTGGGATCGGTGTCGTCATCGGCTACTACTTTTGGACTTTGACGATTTGGAAAATTGGTGACTGGTTTAAACCAAATCACGTAACTTATCGAGCGCTGATGATTCCTCTAGGCTTGGCTTACGCCCCCCAAGCTCTCAACTTTTTAACTCTGGTTCCTCTATTGGGTCAACCAATTGAGCGAATTTTAGCCGTGTGGAGTTTGCTAGCGGCAATTGTAGCAGTCCGCCAAGGTCTAGATATTTCCCCTGGTTGGGCGATCGCGATCTGTTTAATCGGTTGGATACCGCTTCAAATGACAATCGGTCTAGTCAGAGCGATCGCCTGAAAAGACAGAATTCGGAATTCGGAATTCGGAATTCGGAATTAAATCGCGCACCACGCAACTACCAATTACCAACCATCAACTACCCATTACCCATTACCAACTACCAATTCCCCACACCCTGATAACTGTCAACTGATAACTACTCTTGGGATTTTTCCTGTCCTTCGTCGGAGATTGCTTGTTTGATTTCTGGGCTGTCGAGTAGCTCTTTTGCCATATCCATGAACTTGAGACTATCGGGATGGATTGACTGTCGCCGCAAAATAGGAATTTCTTCATTGGAAGAATTGTTGTTTGCTGGACGGTCTGCGTCTGAGTACATAATTCCTAACTTGAACTCGCCTTTTAGAAAATTGTATCGAGTTTGTCTCTATATTGCGATCGCAATTGCAGTAGAACACTGCGATCGCAATTGAAGTAGAACACTGCGATCGCAATTGAAGTAGAATGCTGCGATCGCAATTGAAGTAGAACACTGCGATCGCAATTTCGATAGAAAGCTATAAAGCTTACGCCTGCACCCGAAAATCGTGGATCGACCACCAAGCTTTTTTCTCTTGTTTGTTGACGATGCGAATATAGCGACCTCTCACAGGAGAATTTAAGCCGATCCTCGTCACGGGAGAACCTAGACCTTGATATACTGGTTTGCCAAATTGGTTGGGATTGTTACCTACATAAACCTCAAATCTTGTCAAGTAATCGTCTCCTGAAGATCCTACATTCATGACGATCGCTCTAACTGTTTGGGGCGATCGCATATCGACCTGAAACCAATCGCCATTTGCGATCGCATCTCCACTGGTATAGCGCGTATCTGAGTTGCGATCGATTGCCATATCTGGCGCTTCTCGATCCCACGTACCTTTGCGGCTGGCTGAGGCTTGCCAGTTACGCGAATTTAATTCATTTTTGCCCACAACCGTTCTTTCAGTTCCAGCACGATAAACTAAAAATTCGGCAAACGACCAATCGGGCTTTGACTTTTTCGCAAATCTTTGCGGGACAATTCTGATATACCTAGCTTTTTGCGTCGGAAAAGACACTTGCATTCGTGCCATTGCATTTCCTTTGACACTGGCAACCAACTTTCCTTTTGACTTTGCCGTATTAGAGACATAGACCTGATAGTCTCGTAAAAAACTACTAGCGGCTTTGCGAGAATCCATCACGATTCTATTGAACGACTGCGACGAACCCAGATCGACAGCAAACCAATTACTAGAACTTGCATTGGCGATCGCAAATTGCGTCCGAAAGTCATTGTCAATTGCGGCTGCGGCATTTCCTCCCGAACTACTTGCTTTCCAAGCAAAACGATTCAGTTCAATTCCTCGTTTCGGTTCGGAGAGATTATGGGAATCATCCCACACTTGTTCGCCCAACCAAGTTAAATTCGTCGGGCGACTGCCATTTGTTTTATTAACACTATCGCCACTCGCCCCACCCGTATCGGACGTTGCGAGTGCGTTCCAATCCCATGCCCAATAATGCCATACAAGTCTGCCAATACCACGCTTTTTTGCCACTGCCAAAGATATACGGGCGGCTTCCGTCACGTCTAAATCTGCTTGTGAATTGCCTGTAGTGGCAGCATACTCGCCAATAATCATTGCCAATCCTTTTTTCTGGACGCGATCGACAAAATTATCGAGTTTATTTAAATTCCAATTCCAATTAACATAAGTATGCAGGCTAAAGACAACTCTTCTTCTCGGATCGGTTTTTAAAAGTTGTTGTCCGTAAGTTAAAAACGCACTGGTAGAGTCTTTAATAAAGTTAGCTTTGGTCGTGCCGTTGCCGTCTTCAGAACCAAAGTTGTAACCATCAACTACAATAATATTATTTGCACCTGCTTTGCGTATATCTTGGATTAGCAGTTTGTGCATGTCATACCAATATTTTTCGACTTTATTTGTTCCCCCTGGTTCGTTCATAATGTTGAACCAGACATAGGGATTATTTTTATAACGAGTGGCAATTTTGCGCCAAAAATTACGTAAATCTTGTAAGGATGGATTGGAATCTTCAGTGTAAAAACTACCTGAATGGTCGTGACATTCAAGCATAATTACTGTTCTGGGATTACTGCCAGCATAGGCTTTGACGTATTTATCTATTAGCTTATCGGTGACAAACCAATTCGGATCGCTACCTGGTTTCAGTACTAATGATAGTCTGACGGTATTAAACTTCCAGACATTTTTGATATATTTCACATCTTTGGCACTCGATTGATCTGTCCAAATGCCAATATTTGCTCCTTTCATTACAAACGGCTGTCCGTTAGGAGCAAAAATTTTCGTACCTCTCACAGTAAATTCTTTTGCACTTGCTGCTGGAGAAAATCCAATAAAAATTATGCAAAGAAACGCCATAACAAATATGAGTGTAAAAGAAATTTTTCTCATGGCGTTACCTATCCTCTGGAAAAGCGATCGCGCAAAGACACGAAGGCGCTAAGGCTAATCTTTTGCGTCTTTGCGGCTTTGCGCGAGATTAACAAACAGTTGCCATTCTAGCGCTGCCTAGCCAGAGGTGACGATGATTTCAGCACAACTCGTTCGCCATAATTTAACAGCCTTTCAAGAGTAGTCAGGCGATTTGACCACACGTTGACTTGGTAAGAATTTTCTAACGCTTGCGATCGCATCCAATTTTTAAACTGAGTCTGGAAGCTATTTAAAGCTGTTCTAGCTGCTGCTAAGTTACTGGCAGAAGGAGTTTGAGCTAAGCGATCCAAAGCAGTCTCTAAGTTTTGCGATCGAGTATTAAACTCACTCAGTGCCGTCCCCTTCAACCAAAGCCGCTCGTTTGCCAGCAAGAATTGCCACTCTTGGCGCAAATTAACATAACGCGCCGCTGCTGTGTGGAAAGGCTGACGATAAGGGACTGGTGCAGTCACTTTGACTTTTGTGCCTTGGGTGTTGTGAAAAACTTGCTGGAGTTCATCGTTGAGGTTTTCTACAGCAAAAAGGGCGTAACCGCTCCCGGGTAAGTCTCTAACGAGCTGAATTTGGTCGAATGCACCCATAGTTGGTAAGTTCAGCAAGCGAATTCCTGGCAACAGCAAAGCCGAACCGAGTTTGCTAGAGGTAATCCAGGGTTGGGCGAGGCGCTGAAAACGGTAGGAATCTAGAGCATAAGTCATCGGCACGATCAAATCTACATCGCCGCGATTTGCCCAGACTTCCCAGTGTTGCTGTAACTTATGGGTGCGATCGTGTTCTGATAGAGGAAAGACAGCCACAGACATCACCAAGTTAGGGCGCTTTTGCTTCAAGTAGCGGGAAGCTTGAGCGACAAAACTATCGATTTGTTGCGTGCGAAACTGCGTCCACCTTTGCCATAAATCGCGATCGCTTGGTTTAATTGTCGTTGGGTCTACACCCGTCAGTTGTTGAAACTGCTGCCTGGCGGCAATTCCGTAACCATAAGTCCGGTCGGCGCTGGGGTCTTGGAAAGGATAGCGGATGTAGTCTAGTTGCAAACCATCCACGTTGTAGCGGCTGACAATTTCTTCATAAAGCCGTAATAAATATTGTCTGGCGGCGGGGTTGGCTGGGTCTAAAAATGGCTTACCTTGACCGGGCGGAAATAAACTCCCGCGATTATCGTAACTCGCCCACTCGGGATGAGCGGCAATGACGGGTCCTGGATAATCTGCGGGTAAATTTATCAGCGTATTATGACGCTTGTTGCCTACGGCAAAAGTCCACACCCAGGCATGTAACTCCATATTGCGATCGTGGGCTAACTTCACCGCTGATGCTAATGGGTCCCAGCCTCTAACTAGTGGGTTAGGTTGAGGTGCAACTTGACTGGGATAGATCGGATAGCCAGCATTAACGGTTTCAAAAAAGATTGTATTGATGCCAGCAGCGGCGAGACGGTCAAAAATCTTTGCCAATCCTTGCTCCGAACCCGCACGAATAATACTACCTCGGTCTAGCCACATCGCCCGAATTTCTGGTTGAGCCGCGTACTGTTCGACGGGGTAGTTTTGCCATAGTAGTGCTTGTGCTTTGTGCCATTGCTGACGCGCCCCCGCAAAGTCCTTTTGAGCGATCGCCTGGGGTAAAGTTTTGGCAATTGCTTTCGCCTCTGCCACTGCCCTAGCTGCCGATTCTGGTAACGTACCCACAAAGGAGCCAGTTGTTGCCACAGCGGTTGTTTCAGAGTTAGTCAGCTGTGCCGTTGCATTATGATTAGCTATGCTGCCACTAAAAGCACGAGCTGCTAACTGAGCGCTTTCAAATCTGCCAATCAGATTATCTAACTCTTGTTTAAGCGCAAATGCCTGTACCCCATCTAAACCTGGTGGGGCAATTCGTTCGATCGCCTCATCTGCTGGTAGTTTGTTGTTGGTAATTGGTGATTGGTGATTGGTAATTGGTAATTGGTGATTGGTAATTGGTGAATTCTTCTCTGTCCCTCTGCTCCCTTGTCCCCCTTGTCC
>NZ_PYCI01000109.1:0-23124 GCF_003015105.1 Chroococcidiopsis sp. CCALA 051
GTCCCCGACTCTGTACGGGCGCACAGCCGTGCGCCCCTACCGACTCCCGATTCCCGTCTCCCAGCATTTGCATTGCTTCGTGCTGTTTGAGAAACAAGCCAGACAGCATCGGTACTAAAGTTAATGCAGCAAATAGAGAAAATAGGGAAGCACAAGAAAGGGCGATCGCCATATCTGCAAATAACTGTCCGGCTTCCCCCTGTACCATAATTAAAGGAACGAACACCACAACGTTAGTCAGGGTAGAACCTAACATTGCGCCCCAAACTTCTTGAGTTCCATCGATCGCGGCGCGAACTGCTCCTTTTCCCTGCTGCATGTGGGTAAAAACATTCTCAATCACGACGATCGCGTTGTCTACAACCATCCCCACGGCAAACGCCAATCCCGCCAAGCTAATAATGTTGAGAGATCGCCCCAAAAATGCCATGACGATGAATACTGTGATTAAGGTTGTAGGAATAGTGAGGGCAACGACTGCTACCGTCCGCATCGAACCCAAAAATAGAATTAATACGGCTGTTGCTAGCAGCGCTCCACTAACTAAGTTCCCTTGTACCAAGGCGATCGACTGTCCGATGTAGTCATTCTCATCGTAGTTGTAGACGAAGCGAATACCTTCTCCTTGGCGATCGAACTGGGCTTCCAATTCTGCTAGAGTTGCCCTCACTCCCCTAGATGTCTCCGGTACGTTTGCCCCAACGCGCCGGATAATTCCAATTGCCACGGCAGGAGTATTGTTAAAAACTAAAGCACTCTCTAGAGGTTTGCGCCCCATTTGTACGGTTGCCACATCCCGCATGTAGACTGTACCCGACTGGTCGCGCCGCAGCACAAATTCAGCGATTTGTTGTATGTCTTGCGATCGGCTGAGAGTTCGCACGCGGTATTCTCGTCTACCTAACGTTAGGGGACCGCCGCGAATGTCGCGATTGTTTTCCCGTAACACCCGCACGACATCGCCTATGGTCAGATTGCGATCGAATAAAGCTTTGGGGTCAACCCTCACCTCAACTTCTCGTTCCCTACCCCCAGGAATGATAAACTGCCCTACGCCTTCGACTCGGCGCAATCTCGGTACGATAACTTCTTCGGCTAAATCGCGGTAGCGATCGGGATTGCTCTGAAAACCTTGTCTCGGAGCGAGGACAACCCACATCATCGGCGAACTATTACCCCCAACCATCTCGACATCAGACTCATTAACTTCTGCGGGGAGTTCCTCAACTTGTTGCAATTTATTTAACACGTCCACCATCCGCTCGTTCACATCGCTGTTCCAAGTAAACTCAAGCGTGATGGCACTAGTACCAGGACGAGAACTGCTGGTAATTTCCTGTACCCCTAAGACTTCCTCCATCCGTTCTTCGATCGGACGAGTGACGAGATCTTCTACCTCTGTGGGAGCCGCACCAGGATATGTGGTAGTAATTGTGATTTCAGGGCGATCGCCTCCTGGTTGCAGTTCTAAAGGCAAACTTAGTAGTGAAAAGATGCCAAATACGGCAAGCAGGCAAAACAACACGAAAGTACCGTGCCGCCAGCGAACGGCTGTTTCAATCAAGTTCATGGTAATTGGTAGTTGGTAGTTGGTAGTTGGTAGTTGGTAGTTGATAGCAGTTAACTGTCAACCTTTACTACCGCTCCATCTTTTAATCCATCTCCACCCCGTACGACGATTGCTTGTCCTTGGCTCAGTTGTGGGTTGGCGATCGCCATTTTTTCGCCCATGTCTGCTACAAGTTCGACTTCTAGTTGTCTGGCTTTGCCATCAGCAACAGTAAATACGAGCCAGCGATTTTCTCGCCGAGTCAATGCATCGCGGGGGACGACAAAGCTAGGAGTATCGCTAGGCAACTGTAACTGTGCCTGTACTGCCATTCCTGGCAAGAGGTTGGCAGGGGGATTTGATAGTCTCACCCGCACTCGCTGCCGTCGAGAAGCGGTATCAGCAGATGGTACGATACCCGTTAAGGTAGTGCGATCGCGCCAGTTGGGTAGCGCCCTAGCAGTCAACTCGACGGGCATACCCGCTCTCACACTTCCGCTAAGTGATTCTGGCACTTCCAGAAATACGTCTAACTGAGTGCCATTGACCTTGGTGGCAATCTCATCACCGCTTTCTACTAAATCGCCACTGCTGACTTGTCGTGTCTGGATAACACCGCTTGATACTGCCCTGATGCGCGTGCGTTGCAAGGCTAATTCTGCTTGGTTTAATGCAGATTCGGCGGCGGCTACATTAGCTCGTTGCGCGTCAATTTCTTCACGAGTGGGACCAGCGGTGGCTTCTGCTAACTCTGCCTGGGCTTGCATTCGTTCTCCTCTAGCAGCATCTGTCCGCGATTCTGCTTCGACTAACTCTCGGCGCGAGAGTGCGCCAGTATTAACTAGACTTCTGGTTCGTTCTGAATTGTCTTGAGCTTCCTGTTCCCGCGCTTGGGCTGCTCGGACTTCGGCTTGTCTTTGGGCGATGATTTCCTGCCGCGTACCGACTTCTAAGCGTGCTAATTCGCTCCGAGCTTGAGCCAGTCTTGCTCTCGCTTCGGCTACAGCTAAACGCTGATCTGCATCGTCAAGGATGGCTACAACCATACCAGAAGTGATGCGATCGCCTGGTTGGACTAACACTTGTTGCACGACTCCTGATGTTCTGGTGCGGACTGTAGCGCTCTCGCTTGCCTCGACTTGCCCTAACATACTAGTGCTTCGAGTTGCCGTGCCTGATGCTAGGGCGATTGTCTCTATGGGACGAGGTGGTTGCGGTTTTGCTGCCGCTGGTGCAGTGGCTTGGCTGGCAGGAGTTAATCCCCGCCCCAGTCCAACTCCTCCAACTCCGACTAGAAGCATGAGTAGCAGCCACCACCGTTTCTGGGAGCGGGGTGACGGCGGCGGAGTCTGCAATTCTTCTCGGTTTGAAACGGAAACTTGGGAATCAGAGGTTGGCACGCTCGATACTCCTATCTCAAGAGTTAACGTTTAATTGTTGACCGTTGACACTCGTAATGCTGTTTTTGTCAAGCTGTTTTTGTTAACTATCTATGCAGCATGGCAAAGGTTGGTCAGTAGCATGAAGTTTGATGGATAAATGTGACATCAATATGACACATTTATTAAATTTTCCTTAAACCTCAATTCGCAAGCTTGAATTACGTAAGTTTCACGAAATAATTTATACTGCCAATAGCTAAATCACATAGAGTTTGCTGTCACTACTGCCAGTAACGGAACCATCGGTACTGGTGTGCTGTCAGTGAGAAAAATTGCTCTATGTACGCAAGTTAGTCTTTTGAGATTGATGTGAGGAAAATTTTCGTGCCAAAATTAAAATTAGCTCAAAAAATAGCGCCAGCGATCGTGCCGCTTGCGCCTTTAGTTTTTACTTTAGCAGCTACTCCAACTATTGCTGCCACTTTTGCTAGTTCTGAATCTACAGTTATAATTGACAATTTTAGCCATAATCCCTTCGATAGCGAGGTAATTACTGACACTTTTACGAATACTTTTGCCACAGATGGCAACGTGAATGCTAGTACAGATGCAATAGCAAACTTTATTACGGAACCACCATCTGCTTTTAACTCATCATTTAGTAGTACTGATGGTACTGGCAACAACTACTCCGGTACGGCAGACAGTTTTGCTGGAGTTTTAGGTAATTTTAGCGTCAATAGTGGCGAAACTTTTTCTTTTAATTTCGATGCCAATTTAAATTTAACAACATCCATAGACAATCCACAAACTGAAACTGCGATCGCTGACGGTACGGTTTCTTTTGCCTTATATGATACTAGTAATGTAGATAGTTGGACGCTTCTAGACTCATTTACAATTTCAGGAAATGTGACTTCTGGAAACAACGATTTTCTCAATTTTAATTCCAGTGATGGGACTCAATTAAATCTGAGTAATATTAGTTTGACGACAAATTTTGGTGGCGATCGAGAATCTGCATCAGCTTCAACTGAAGGTCTCTTTTCTCGTACTTTCGATCGCGTGACAAACTTAACCTTAGTAGAAGTCAAGGAAAATCGATCTACTGTTGCCGTACCGGAACCTTCGATTGCTGTTGGCACTGTTTTAGGTATCTTTGCCTTGGGATATCGAGCCTGGAATCGGCGAGTCGGGGTGAAATAATAGCTACGTGAGTAAGGGCGCACTGCTATGCGTTCCTACAAATCGCGGATCTCATTTAATTGAAAATGGTTAGATCTCCTTTTATCCCTAGTCCAGTTAAAGCGGCTAAAATCAGAGATAGATTTTGTTTGTGATGTATTTTTGTGCAGCCTCAGAACGCTTCTAATCAATCTTTTGTGTTTGACTCGATCGATGCCGCTCTCGCCGACCTTAAAGCTGGACGCTCTATTGTTGTAGTAGATGACGAAAATCGCGAGAATGAGGGCGACCTCATTTGTGCCGCTCAGTTTGCGACCCCAGACACGATCAATTTCATGGCAGTGGAGGCGCGGGGATTAATCTGTTTGGCAATGACGGGCGAGCGCTTAGACGAACTCGATTTACCGTTGATGGTAACCAATAACACCGACAGCAACCAAACTGCTTTTACAGTAAGTATCGATGCTGCAACACATTTAGGCGTGACGACGGGTATTTCTGCTGAGGATCGCGCCCGCACGATTCAAGTAGCGATTAACCCCGCCACGAAACCCTCAGATCTGCGCCGTCCCGGTCATATTTTTCCCATCCGCGCTAGGACGGGTGGAGTCCTCAAACGTGCCGGACATACAGAAGCAGCGATCGATTTAGCTCAATTAGCAGGGCTGTATCCGGCGGGGGTGATCTGTGAAATTCAAAACCCCAATGGTTCAATGGCACGGTTGAATCAGTTGATGGAATACGCCAAACATCACCAACTGAAAATTATTAGTATTGCCGATCTGATTAGCTATCGCTTGCAAAACGAGCGATTTGTGACTCGCGAGACTATTGCTCAATTACCGACTTCCTTCGGTGAATTTCAGATCTATGCTTATCGCAACAGCGTAGATAACTCCGAACACGTAGCAATTGTTAAAGGCGATCCGGCTCAATTTCGCGATCGCCCCGTGATGGTGCGGATGCATTCAGAATGTCTCACGGGCGATGCTTTGGGTTCGCTGCGCTGCGACTGTCGGATGCAACTACAAGCAGCTTTGAAAACGATCGAACATGCAGGCGCGGGAGTCGTTGTTTATCTGCGTCAAGAGGGAAGAGGCATTGGCTTAATTAACAAATTGAAGGCGTATTCCCTGCAAGACATGGGGCTAGACACCGTAGAAGCCAACGAACGCCTCGGCTTTCCCGCTGACTTGCGTAACTACGGGGTAGGGGCGCAAATTCTCAACGATCTGGGCGTGAAACAAATTCGGTTAATTACCAACAATCCCCGCAAAATTGCCGGGTTGAAGGGGTACGGTTTAGAAGTCGTCGATCGCGTGCCGCTGCTGATTGAAGCTAACGATTACAACTCTAACTACCTTGCCACCAAAGCCAGCAAGCTAGGGCATATGCTCTTACAAACATACTTGGTTGCTGTGGCAATTCACTGGCAAGAAGAATCTTTATCTGTCACGCAACGTTACGAACGGTTAGAAAAGCTACGACACATAGTCAGGACACATGATTTGCTATTGCAGGAAGAGGCACGACCGTTAGCAGTAGCACTGTTCGGTCAACCTTCCCTAACATTTCACGTTGGCTTAGATCAACCCGAACTAGCTACACCAGACTGGTATCAGCAACCAAATCATCCTTATCTAAAGGCGATCGCGCAAATTCTCGACAGCATATCAACCTTACCCTACGTCCAGCGACTAGAATTTCTCGTTGCCCCCGGTCACGATCCACTCACGGGTCTGCAAGTCCAACTAAACCGACACAACATTGGTACTGACATCTCACCTTCTGCCATCTTCGACCGACTAGAAACCCAGAAGATTTATTGTTTTGGGTGTTAGTTGTCATTGGTCAGTGACTAGCGGCTGGTGGCTAGTGGCTGGTAGTAAATAAAGTGTGGGAAGTGTGGGAGGACACTCGAAGAATCTTCCCCCCGCTCTCCCTTGTCTCCCTGCTCCCTACTCCCTGCTCCCTGCTCCCTCATAAAGAGGTAATTCAATCCAAAAGCGGCTTCCTTGCCCTAGTTGCGATTCTACGCCGACGCAGCCGCCCATGCGTTCGATGCTTTTACGCACGATCGCTAAGCCGATGCCCGTACCTGGATAAGTTTCAATTCCGTGCAGGCGCTCGAAAATGCGGAAGATTCGTTCGGTATCGCTTGATGCAATTCCGATGCCGTTATCGATAATCCACAGGCGCACCCATTGCTGTCGATCGCGTTGGGCGAGCTGGTATTTGATTTCAGCCTGCGGACGGCTTTCTGGTTTGATAAACTTGAGGGCATTACTGAGCAAATTGGCGATCGCTTGGGTTAGGGTGGGGCTATGTGCCAAAACGGTTGGTAGAGGTGTTGTGACTGTAATTTCTGCCTGCTTTTCTTGTAAATTCATTTCTAATTGTTTGCAGGCAGATTCGATCGTTGCCATTAATGCGACGGGTTGTAAGGTAATTTTCGTGCGCGTCAGCTGGCTGTAGGCTAGTAACTCGGTAATCAGCCGATCCATCTGCACTGCGTCTGCGGTAATTGACTGAAGATATTCGTTACCCAGGTCATCAAGGCGATCGCTATAATCTTCTTGCAATGCTTGGGCAAATCCTCGGATCGTCCGTAGTGGTGCGCGTAAATCGTGGGAAACCGAATAAGCAAAAGCTTCTAATTCTCGATTGATCTCCTGAAGTTGTGCCGTGCGATCGCTTACTTTTTGTTCTAAGGTGGCGTTGAGTTGCTGAATTTCGGCGGCGGCGTGTTGACGTTCGGTTAATTGAATTTGCAATTGTTCGTTACTGAGATTGAGTTGCTGCTGTTGCTCGAATAAAGTGCGGACGAGATGCTTTAACGAACGAGATAGTCGCCCAATTTCATCGCTGCTGGTAATTAAAGGTAGTTCTGTATTTGCGTTCCCTTGACGCAGACGATCTGCTGCTGTTGCGATCGCGAGTAAGGGATAGGTGAGGCGACGCATGATAAACCATCCAGCAATGGCGAATAATATCCCTAATGTCAGATCTTGAGTAAAAATCTGGCGTTGTAATGTCCGCACGGGTGCAAGTGCGAGATCGGCTTGTTGCCTCACCACAACCGTCCAACCGAGTCCTGGGTAATTGCGATACCCTGTACTGCGGGCAAAACCCGTGAGATAGAGATCGCCATCCGACCATGTTTCGAGCGCGTAGCCGTTGCCTTGCTGTTGCAATGTCTGTAAATTAGGCAGCGAGGGAACTCGTTCTTGCAACTCGATAGGTGCGAGTAGCACTTTGCCAGAGGCACTAAAAATAAAAACTTCCACCTGCGATCGATTTTGTAGCGGTTGCAGTAATGAGTCTCGAATTTCTTTTGCCCACGTCCAACTGAGATGAGCGCCTAGCACACCTGCATACTGACCCGCCGAGTCAGTCACGGGAGCTGAGATGTCAATAAATCGTAAGGGTTCGTTGGTTGGATTTGGCAGCAGCTTGGCTAAGAGCATGGCTTCGTGAACGTCGCCCACCGCTGCTTGAGTACGGGCGTTTTGAAACCACGGTCGTCGAGCGACGCTGAGATTTTCTAACAGCTTACCCGTACTGACGAGCACCTTACCTGTGGCATCTGTCAAGCCAATCCAGCTATAAGTGGGATAGGTGCTTTGTAGCCTGTCGAGCAGCGATCGCTTTTGGGATCGAGGAGAATTGGGATTGCTGAGTAAATCTAGCTCTGTCAGGTTTTGGATCTCGCGATAGCGCTCGAACATACCGCGATCGAGTTTGTCAGATACTTGGTATGCTAACTGCTCTAACGCAATGCCAGCATCAGTTTTGACGCGATCGCTCGCCGTAGCACTGACCGTAATACTCGCCATGATTGCCATGACTAGCGCAATACTACATATTGTTAAGCCTAGCCGCGCCCTCAAGCTTTGACGCGGATCGAACCGCTTAGCAACGCGATCGAGCAGTTTTTCTGAAGCCAAAACTTGATGAAATGCCATCGGCGTATTTTCTAGTCCAAACTATTTTAGTGAGTGATTTTATGTTGATTTAGACCGATTTTAGCTTTCTTGCCCCGTCGCATCCCAAAATTGCATTGCGATAGTATATAGACGAGTTATTGCTACTTTTTTAGTTCTTTTTCAGTTTTTTAATAATAAGCCGATGTTATTATTTTCTTGCGATATAATGCAAGCGGAATTATTAAAAGAGCACTACCAATTGCTAAAAATTGTATAATTTGTTGCGGACAATCGATTGCTAAAACTTTCTTAACGACATACCTTAAATTAATCTTCTTTTAATAAGATTTGGATAATGCCATATTACTAAAAATGCTAAAGGAAAAAAATAAAAAATCGAATGTTACGTATTCTGTTGATAGACGATAATCCCAGCGATCGCAAGCTCGAAAGTCGCGAACTTCAACGCGAGTTTGCTGAAATAGAAATTCAAACGGCGATCGATGCGGCTGAGTTTGAACGCGCTTTAGCAGCAGGCGGATTCGATCTCGTCATCACAGATCATCAATTGCATTGGAGCGATGGACTAGCTATTTTAGATGCAGTCAAAACTAAGTATCCCGATTGTCCGGTGATTTTGTTTACGGATAGCGGTACGGAAGAAGTTGCCGTGACTGCCATGAAACGGGGAGCGACAGATTACATCCGCAAGGGAAAACCTTATCGCCTGGCGATCGCCGTGCGCGAAGCTCTAGAAAAGCAAAACCTGCGGCAGGAACGCGCCAAAGCGATCGAACAAATGCAGCTTTCAGAAGCGAATTTACGATTTGCGCTTGAAGCAGCCGATCTCACTGCCTATACTTGGAACCTGCAAACCGGAGAAGTTCGCCGTTTGGAGAATGCGGGTAACATATCGGACATTGGTGACGGCGAGATCGTGGGGACATTCGAGCAAGTGTTGAATCTCGTTCATCCCGACGATCGAGAGCTATTTCAAACTGAGATTCAAACTGCCATCAACAGGGGAACCTATAGTTGCGAATTTCGCATTCTAAAACCAGATGGATCGATTGCATGGGTTTTAGATCGAGGGCGGGCGATTTACGATCGCTCAGGAAACGCAATAGGATTGTTTGGTATTGCCTGGGAGATCACGCAACGCAAACAACTCGAACAAGAACAAGCGCGGCTATTCGAGTTAGAGCAAGTTGCCCGTAATGCTGCTGAATCTGCCAACCGGATTAAAGACGAGTTTCTCGCCATGCTTTCGCATGAATTGCGATCGCCACTGAATGCAATTTTAGGTTGGGCGACAATTCTCGAATCGGGACGACGAGATGAAACAACACTACAGCGGGCAATTAGTACGATCTTGCGCAACGCTCAAGTACAAACTCAATTGATTGAAGACCTGCTCGACGTGTCTCGCATCGTTCAGGGTAAATTGAAGTTACAGTTTATTCCACTCAATTTAGCTACCCCAATTCAAGCCGCGATCGAAACAGTTGAGTTGAGCGCTCAAGCCAAATCAATCGATTTACAGATCTTCCTCGATCGCGATCCAGGATTTGTTTATGGCGATCCCAATCGGTTACAACAAGTTGTCTGGAATTTACTCACAAATGCGATTAAATTCACGCCATTTGGTGGGCGGGTTGAAGTGTGCTTGTCACTGGAAGGGAGCAGGGGGGAGAAGAGAGCTGAAAGAGCTGAGGGAGCAAGTCGCTCTTTCGCAGTCGCAAGTCGCAAGTCGCAAGCCACGCACCACTCCTATGCTCAAATTACAGTTAGCGACACTGGTAAAGGTATCGAGCCTGAGTTTTTACCATATGTATTCGAGTTATTTCGGCAAGCGGATGCTTCGACTACCCGCAACTACAAGGGGCTAGGACTTGGCTTGGCGATCGTGCGCTATCTGGTGGAAATGCACGGCGGTTCGGTAGCCGTCGAGAGCCTGGGAGAAGGACAGGGAGCCACGTTTACAGTATTATTGCCTTTGATGGGGATGGAAAATCGGGAGTCGGTAGGGGCGCACAGCAGTGCGCCCGTACTGGGGAATCGGGAGCCGGACATGGAGGACAAGGGAGACAAGGAAGAAGCCAAAGCGATCTTTCTCCCTCAGCTCCCTCAGCTTCCTGGGCTCCCTCAGCTCTCTTCTTCTCTCACTCCTCCATTACCGCTCAATAACTTGCGCGTGTTGGTCGTTGATGACGAACCAGATAGCTGTGAAGTGATTGCAGTGATTTTACAAACGAGCGGTGCAAAGACGTATACTGCTGGCTCAGTACAAGCAGCTTTGCAAGCCCTAGAAGCTTTCCAGCCAGATTTGCTAGTCAGTGACATAGGAATGCCGGGAGAAGATGGATATGCGTTGATCCGTCAGCTCAGAACGAAAACAACAGCACATCGGCAGATTCCGGCGATCGCAATGACAGGATTTGCCAGACTTGAGGATCGGACTCAAGCGATCGCGGCTGGCTTTCAACGTCATTTACCTAAACCCATCGATCCAGACACGCTGATTGCCGTAGTTACAGATTTAATTCAAGAGATAGGTAAGACATTTAATAGTTGGTAGTTGGTAGTTGGTAGTTGGTAGTTGCGTTGTGTGTGTTGCGGTGCGGTGTGGTGCGAGATCGAAAGTGGCGAGAGGCAAATTTTGACTTCTGACTTTTGACTTTTGACTTTTGCTCACCGCCAGTCTTTACCAACACGGATTGTGAGCGAAGAATCCAAATCGCCGATCGCGGCGGCTTCAATGTTTCCGATACCTAAGATTTGCTGAATTTTAGCTGCTGCTGCGGTATCGCCTCTTTGAGCGATGATATTTGTCTGGCGCTGAATATCCGACCAATCGGAGACTGCATAGACGTTGGTAAAGCCTTTTTGCTTGAGATAGCGGACGACTTTTTGACTCAATTCGGGTTTGCCCGAAGCATTTTGCACGGCAATTTTCAGGCTTGTCAGCGGTTTGGGTTTGGGTGCAGCCCCCATCGTAGAAGTACCGAAGTACTGACTCATAATCTGGTCTTGACCTGAAGTATAGAGCCAATAGCTGCTGGGGTCTTGACTGTATGGGCTGAGATCTCCTGGTAATAGCAGCATTTGCCAGTGTTCCGGCTTCATTTGAACGCTAAAACGCACGATTGCCCGCAGTTCTTCTGGGCTGAGATTGGTTTCAACCGCAGTTTGCATAATTTTGGTAATTTCCGGCAGTTGGGGTAGTATTGCCGGACTGGTAAGGCGATCGCGCAAAGCTGCAATCAACATCTGCTGGCGCTGGACGCGATCGAGATCTCCCTGGTTTGAGGCGCGGAAACGAGCAAACTGTTCTGCTTGTTCCCCACTTAAAGTTTGCCAGCCTTGTTCTAGATCGATCTGCAACCGTTGCGTCCGGTCTTGGTAT
This sequence comes from Chroococcidiopsis sp. CCALA 051, assembly GCF_003015105.1. NCBI lineage: Bacteria > Bacillati > Cyanobacteriota > Cyanophyceae > Chroococcidiopsidales > Chroococcidiopsidaceae > Chroococcidiopsis > Chroococcidiopsis sp. CCALA 051. The sequence continues at coordinate 11,449 of NZ_PYCI01000109.1, forward strand.
GCCATGCGTTCGGGAACAAATACCTCAATCCCTCCCATTCGATCTACTAATTGCCGCAAAGCATCTGCGTTAATGCTGAGGTAGCGATCGATCGGAACATTGTTTAACGTGCGGCTGACAACTCGCGCTGCTAAAGGTGCGCCTCCTAAGGCATAAGCGCGAGAAATTTTATCTAGACCGAGCTTGGGTAAGACAACTTGACTATCTTTAGGAATTGAAAGTACCCTGATGGCTGGGCGAGCGGGGTTGAAGCGGATTAACAGCATTGTATCGCTAGTCCCAGTTGCCGACGCAGATTTAGGATTATACCCGATGGTGCTAGGAGGAGGTTCGATACCCAGAACGAGAATATTTACCGGACGGGAGAGATTGTAGGGCAAGCCATTGCGGAGGAAAGTACTACGCGGTTGCGGAGAGTCTCTAGATAGCAAGTCAGAAGAAGTGCGACTGCCCCAAATTGGTAGTAGCAGCGCCACCATTGCCCCTAGCAAGATCGACAGATTGACTACGCCAATCCAAAATAGGAGACGGTTTCTTGTCATCTGAAACCACAACCAACGGCGAAAAGTCAAGAAATTGTGGCGAGTGACAGACAGCGATCGCCTCACCTCCACTTCTTGCAGTTGTCGTTTCAACCGCCGATCGACTCGTTTTAGTACACCAATCACAACAACTTATTCCCCCAAGCCAAACCCTACAGAAATAGTAATCCAATAAGTTACGATTGCCTTTAGCAAAAGCAAAGTAAACTCGAAAGCAGATTTAACAATTTTTGACGCGAACGCTTATGAATGGTTCTCTCATCCCTGTGATTTTGGCTGGAGGCAAAGGCGAACGTTTTTGGCCCCTCAGCCGCAGGCATCGCCCCAAACAGTTTTTAAGTTTAGATGGTAGCGGTAAAAGTTTACTGCAAGCGACAGCCGATCGCCTCTTACCTCTAGCAGGGAATTGGGAAAATCTCTGGGTGGTGACATCAAGCCAACTTGCCGAGGGAGTAGCCGCACAACTCCCCCAGATGCCAGCCCACAACATTTTGGCAGAACCAGAAGGGCGAGATACAGCCCCAGCCGTAGCTTGGAGTACGTTGGAAATAGCGCAACGCTACGGGGAAGACGCTGTTATAGGTTTTTTTCCTGCCGATCCTTGGATTGGAGATTTGCCAGGGTTTCAACACACTCTACAAGCTGCTGCTCAATTAGCCGCCACCACAGATGCGATCGCCACACTGGGAGTTAAGCCTAGCTACCCGGCAACTGGCTACGGCTACATTGAGCAAGGCGATCGGACTGGAATTTATGGTAACTTACCTGTCTATCGCGTCAACCGCTTTACCGAAAAACCAGACCTACATACAGCCGAAGAATTTCTCTCTACGGGGCGGTTTTGCTGGAATAGCGGCATGTTTATCTTTCGAGCCGGGGTGGTACTCAAAGAACTGCATACCCACGCTCCAGACATCCTCATCCCCCTCAAACAGCAAGGCAGAGCGGCTTACTCGCAGTTGCCCAAAATTAGCATCGATTATGCTCTGATGGAGAAAACCAAACTTGCCTACGTGCTACCAGCCGACTTTGGTTGGGACGATTTAGGCGACTGGAATGCGATCGCCCGTTTGCTCCAAGGAGCAACCCCCAACGTCGAAGTCGGTCATCATGTCGGACTAGATACCGCAGGCAGCTTAGTTTATGCTGAAAACGACGAAGATGTCGTTGTGACTATTGGCTTAGAAGATGTCGTCATCGTGCGCGATCGTAACGTTACCCTCATCGTCAAGAAAGACCGCACCCAAGAAATCAAACAAGTTTTGAAATTATTGCAGGATAATCCTAAATTTAGTCATTTATTGTAAGGGGTAGTTGGTAATGGGTAATGGGTAATGGGTGGTTGCTGCACCTGAAGCCCACCTGCACACAAAGCTCCCCTTCTCCCCTGCTCCCTGCTCCCTACTCCCTGACAACTGACCACTCCCCTTGTGGCAGATGAGTTAAGTTGCTATTTAGGATAGAAATTGACTGTTGGTAGCGAGATGAATAGTTATGCTGACAAGCCAATGGGATACAGCCGTTAGAACAGCAGCGTTAGACTCAATTGAGTTCTATCAAAAATCTATTTCTCCTCGTAAAGGCTTTGATTGCTCGCACAGGATTTTGTATGGCAGCCAATCTTGCTCTGCTTATGTCAAACACTTGCTCGTGCGGCAAAGTCTATTATCAGCCATGAAATTATCAACTCAACGATTTCAGACTTGTTCCCGTGCCAGTCAAGTTCTCAAATCTCAAAAAACTGCTGCTGGCTTCCGCTGCATCGTAATTCCTTGCTGCATACCATTATGAGGGAGCAGGGAGCAGTGACTAGTAGCTAGCGACTAGAAAAGAATCTAGCCACTAGTCACTAACCACAAGCCACTTACCCATTACCCATTACCCATTACCAACTACCTAAACTGTGTTCTTAACTCAAAACACTTCTCGTCAACGAGAAATCGCCGAAATTCTGTTCCGTAACGGCTGGGACTACATGCGACGGCTGCTAACTGGGGGTAAAACAGACGAGCCTCAGTTACCGACACCAGCCGTATTACGCAAAATTCTGGTGGACTTGGGACCAGTGTATGTCAAATTCGGGCAGCTCATGTCTACCCGCCCAGATATACTACCTGCTTCCTATATTGAGGAACTGTCAACTTTACAGGATGACGTTCCACCTGTTCCTTGGTCGGAAATTGAAGTGGCGATCCGCCAACAGCTCAAAAAGCCTTTGGAAGAAACTTTTAGTAAAATTAATTTTCAACCAGTCGCCGCTGGATCGATCGGTCAAATTCATCACGCTACGTTAACAGACGGTAGAGAAGTCGCCGTTAAAGTGCAGCGTCCTGGAATTAATGCGATCGTCGCTCAAGATATCTCCTTGATTCAAGGAGTAGCTGATTTAGTAGCGCGAACTGAGTTCGGTCAGAATTACGAAATTAAATCCATAGCCACCGAATTTACAACTGCACTAGAAGCAGAACTAGACTTCACGCGAGAAGCTCATTTTGCCGAACAGTTGCGGCGCAATTTATCTGCTAGTCGGTGGTTCGATCCGCAGCAATTAGTCATAGCAGAAATTTTCTGGGATTTGACCACAGAAAAATTGTTGGTGATGGAATGGTTGGATGGAGTTCCTTTATTATCGGCAAATTTTGCCGAAAGTAATGGTAATGGTGTAACTTCAGAAATCAAGCGGCAAGAAATTACAACTTTGCTATTTCGGGCTTTTTTCCAGCAGCTTTATATTGATGGATTCTTCCATGCCGACCCGCATCCCGGCAATATTTTCTATCTCAAAGATGGGCGCGTTGCGCTGTTAGATTGCGGGATGGTAGGCAAACTCGATCCTCGGACTCAGCAAATTTTAGTAGAAATGTTGTTGGCAATTGTCGATATTGACGCTCAACGATGCAGTCAGTTGACATTACAATTGTCAGATTCAGCTCAACCCGTAATTTTATCGCGATTGGAAAACGATTACGATCGCATGTTACGGAAGTACTATAACTTAGACCTGTCTCAAATCAATTTCAGTCAAATTATTTACGAATTGTTGCAAGTTGCTCGTAACAATAAAATCCGCTTGCCGAGTAATATGGGTTTGTATGCGAAAACCCTTGCCAATTTGGAAGGATTAGCACGTCAATTTAATCCAGAAATTAATTTTCTCGATGAAGTCAAACCTTTGTTAACAGACTTGTTTCGTCGCCAGTTATTAGGCAATCGTCCTGTAGAATCTTTATTACGAACAGCCCTCGATATCAAAAGTCTTTCGCTGCAATCCCCCCGCCAGATCGAACTGTTATTAGACCGCGTGACCTCAGAGACACTGCAATGGAATTTATCGGTACGGGGATTAGATAGCATACGTCGTACCCTTGATGACTCTGCTAACCGCCTCTCGTTTAGCGTATTAGTTGGTTCGTTAATTATGGGCGCAGCGATTATTTCTTCCAAAGCCCAGACAGCACAGCTATCGTGGCTCAGTAGCGTCCTATTTGCAGTAGCAAGTTTGTTGGGATTGTGGCTGATTTTTAGTATCCTGCGATCGGGGCGTTTGCGCTAGGCTTTGTTAAAGATAGACGAGCCTGCTCAACTTTCAAATCTTCGATAAGAATCGCTCCTCATGTTCCCATTTAAGACTCACGACTCACTGCCTTAATGCAATATCAAATCAGACACAAAACAATCTACACCTACAGCCAACCAATAACTTTAGAGCCGCACACAATTCGATTGCGTCCTCGGTCGGATGGATGGCAAACGTTGCAGAACTTTGAACTAGAGATATTGCCAACTCCCGTGAGTCAGTCTCAAATTATTGATTTGGATGGCAATGCGGCAATTAAAGTTTGGTTTGGTTCGCAAACTACAGAATTATTAGAAATTCAAACGCGATCGCAAGTAGAAACTCACTGCACCAATCCGTTTGGTTTTCTGTTAGAACCGTGGGCGAATAAACTACCAATTGATTATCCAACTTCGTTGCGATCGCAACTCCAACCATATCTACAAGGATATTGGAATACAGCAGGAATAGATCCAATTGCTATTCAACTGGCACAAGAAATTCATCACGCCCAAAATGGGGAAACGGTAGGATTTTTAACAGCACTCAACGAACGAATTTATCAAAATTGTCAGCAAGTTATTCGCGAGACAGGCGCACCTTTACCTCCTAGTATTACTTGGACAGAAAAATCTGGTTCTTGTCGCGATTCGGCAATCTTATTTATGGAAGTTTGTCGTGCTATAGGTCTAGCAGCACGTTTTGTTAGTGGCTACCAAGAAGGCGACCCCGATGCAAACGATCGCCATCTTCACGCTTGGGCTGAGGTGTTCTTACCAGGCGGGGGCTGGCGGGGTTTCGACCCTACACACGGGTTAGCTGTGGCTGACGGTCACATTGCTGTAGCTGCTAGTGCCATTCCTCAAAGTGCCGCACCAGTCAAAGGTGGATACAAAGGAAAAGCACAGTCAGAGTTAAAATACAAGTTATCGATTCAACCTGCGATGGGACAATAGATTTGGTAATTGGTAATTGGTCACGCACCACGCACCACTCATCACAAATTATCGTACTGCTCTAAATGTTCTGGTTCGACTTGTGCCGCAGTTATCCAGGCTTGCATGGCAGGAAGATGCCGAATTGCTTCGGCGTAGTCTTGGCAAATCGGATCTAATTTGACTCCGTAAGTAATAAACCTGGAGACAACTGGGGCAAACATGGCATCGGCAATTGTAAAGTGACCGAATAGCAGATCGTCGTTATTATTGCCATATTTTTCGCGGCATTCGCGCCAAATTGTGGTGATGCGATCTATATCTTCTTGTACTCCTGGTTTCATCCCTTTACCAGGAAAATGACTGCGGCAATTCATGGGCATATTTTGACGCAAATTTTGAAAACCTGCGTGCATTTCGGCACTAATCGATCGCGCTAAGGCACGGGCAGCTAGTTGAGTTGGTAATAATTTAGCAGCGGGAAATTGTTCGATTAAATATTCGCAAATTGCCAAAGATTCCCAAATTGTAATATCTCCATGCTGCAATACTGGCACTTTTCCAGTCGGGCTGTAGCGAAAAATTTCTTGGCGAAATTGTGGTGTGTCGAGTGGAATTCTGATTTCGTTAAAATCTACGCCAATTTGTGTTAAAACTAGCCAAGGGCGTAGCGACCAAGAAGAGTAATTCTTATTGCCAATAACTAAAGTGAATTGTGTCATGTGTCATATTGATTTAGAGGATGACAGCGATCGCACTATGCCTAATCTCTATGAAACAGATTTCTTTGCTTGGACGCAAGCCCACGCTGAGTTACTTCGCCATCAGCAGTGGCATCACTTTGACCTGCCCAATTTAATTGATGAGATTGAATCATTGGGCAGACAACAGCGCCAAGAACTCAGGAGTCGCTTGAGTATTTTAAATTGTGTTGCCCTTTCTTCTCCAAATATTGTTGATGATAGTCTTCCGCCAGCCAATAAGTTGAAGCGGGTTGTATTTGAGTCACGATCGCCTTATCGTACTTATGCGATCGCTCTAACTGTGCTTGAGAATGTCTAGCTATCTGTTCTTGTGCGGGTGTGTGATAGAAAATGACCGAGCGATATTGTTCTCCTCGGTCTGCACCTTGTCGATTTAAACTTGTCGGATCGTGGATACTCCAGAATAAGTCGAGTAGCGTCTCATAGCTGACTACCGCAGGATCGTACTCTACTTGGCACACCTCAGCGTGTCCCGTAATCCGAGAGAGTACGTCCAAATAGCTTGGATGCTCGAAATGTCCGCCCATGTAACCAACAGAAGTTGAAATCATACCTTGACAGGTGCGAAAAGCAGCTTCTACACCCCAAAAACATCCGGCTCCAAAAGTTGCTATTGCCATAATAAGTGGTGAGTGGTGCGTGGTGAGTGATACGTGGGAAATTGTAGAGACGTTACATGTAACGTCTCTACACTGTCAAAGTTGACAACGCCCTTCGGTATTGCACTCAGTTTTTTGTTGGCGTTGGGCGACAATTGTTTTCAGATCTGGTCGTCCTGTCAGTGCTAAGCGCCAGTCAGCCCAAATTCCGTAGATGCGATCGACTATAGAACCAACTATAGGCAATTTGGTTGCAGCATAGACCCAACCCATACCCAGGATTTCGTAAACTCGGCGAAAAACTTCTACGTTTTTGACAATCGTGCCGTCAGGAAGAATAGCGTGGATGCGTCCCATTGCCGTTTCAAAGTCAACTCCACTGTTGGCTGCGGGGTTGTAATTCTCGTCTGCAATGTCTACAAACTCGACTAGTCCCCGATTGGCATCTCGTTTGCGCAAAAAATTGACCTCACGCATACACAAGGGACACTCGCTGTCATACAACAGCTTAATTTGCCAGGTCGGAGACTGTATAGCTGTTTGAGTTGCGTGAGGCTGGGTGTTTGATAACGACATATAGCGATCGCTTGATAGTTCGAGTCAGTTGTGCCACATTTAATTCGCCTAAAGATAGCAGCCAAGGGTCTTAGGAAAACTACATTTTCCCGTTTTGACTTTTGACTTTTGCCTTTTGACTTACTAACTATCTTAATAAAAGTTAATAGCTAGAAACTGCGATCGACGGGCGCTTTCCTAGAGAAGCGAGTTTCGATGGACTTGATAATGATATACAGCACGGGGATGACGAATAGACTCAACACAGTTGCAACGCACATCCCGCCGAAAGTTGCCGTTCCCAGTGATTGACGCGCCGCCGCACCGGGACCCGTAGCTATCATCAGGGGAATACCACCCGCAACCGTGGAAAAGGCTGTCATCAAAATCGGTCGCAAGCGTTCTTTCGCCGCCTCAACTGCTGACTTTGTAATACTCAATCCCTCATCGTGCAGTTGGTTGGCAAACTCGACGATCAGAATTGAGTTTTTACTTGCCATCCCAATCAGCATCACAAATCCAACTTGAGTGTAAATATCGTTGGCTGCACCTCGAACCAGAACGGCAAGTAAAGCGCCAAGAATTGCTAATGGTACTGTCAGCAGAATAATGAATGGATCGACAAAGCTTTCGTACTGGGCTGCTAGTGTCAGAAACACGAAGATTACGCCCAAACCAAAGATAAAAATTGCCTGTCCGCCAGACTCGACTTCTTCTAAAGAAAGTCCAGACCACTCATAGCCAAATCCTCTTGGTAGTGTTTCTTTTGCCACTGCTTCCATTGCTTTAATAGCTTGTCCCGAACTCACCCCTGGAGCCGGAGAACCGTTGATTTCTACCGAGCGAGATAAGTTGTAGTGGTTGATAATTGAAGGGGCGATGATTTCTTTCACGGTAACTAAGTTACCTAGCGAAATCATTTCACCCGTTTGCGCTCCTTCAGGGATGTTACGCGATTCTCCTTCGGAGACGCTGCGCGAACGCACGTACAATTTCTTAATATCTTCTGGGTTGGAACGAAACTGAGTATCAGCTTGTACGTAAACTCGATACGCTCGATTAAACTGGTTGAAGTCATTCACGTATGTAGAACCGAGAAAGGCTTGTAGGGTGTTGAAAATATCTTCCACCGGAACCCCAAGCGCGTTAGCCTTATCGCGATCGACTTCTACAGAAATTTGCGGTGTATTTGCACTGAAATTAGGACGTAAACCCGTCAGTTGCGGTCGTTCGGGAGATGGGTAAGTGTTGGCGCGATCCATAAATTGACCCAAGGCTGTACCCATCGCGTCAAACCCTAAGTTTGCCCTGTCTTGTAGGTGAAACTCAAAACCGCCAAAATTACCGACACCATTGATCGCGGGAAAGTTAAACGGAATGACAGTAGCTTCTTGAATACTCAGCATTTTTGGGAATAAACCCGAAGGCTGGGGGAAAAAGCCGCCAATAATCGCTTGTAACGATTGGTTTGCGCCTCGCCTCTCTGCCCACGGTTTAAGAGTGGTAAAAATCAAGCCGTTATTAGGTGTCGAACCGCTGAAGCTAAAACCACCGACAGCAAAAACTTGTTGCACTTCTGGCACTTCCTTGAGTATTGCCTCGGCTTTTTCTAAAACTTTTTCGGTGTAGTTAAGCGATACCCCTTCTGGTGCTTGGACGATAGTAATAAACACCCCTTGGTCTTCATCGGGAATAAAGCCTGCGGGAATGAAATTGTAGAGCCAATAAGTAAACCCTAACGCGACTGCAAATAGGGCGAGAATAATTCCCTTAGCGTTAGTCAGCTTAGAAATACTACGACTGTAAATTATTCGGGTTTTGTCGATCGCCCAGTTAATCCCATTAAAAAACCAGTTATTCGGGACTTGCCCGCGTCTGAGTAACACCGCAGACAGCATCGGCGTAAATGTCACGGCGTTGAACGTCGATACAGTAATTGAAAAGGCGATCGTCAAGGCAAACTGTCTGTATAACTGTCCGGTTGTCCCAGGAAAAAACGCCACTGGGACGAATACGGTAATCAAGACGAGAGAAGTGGCAATGACGGCACTAAACAGCGAATTCATCGAGGCGATCGCTGCATCTACAGGTCGCATCCCATCATCCTGAATCCGGCGCGTGATATCTTCGACAATCACCACCGCATCATCTACAACTAAACCCGTTGCCAGAGTTAAGCCAAAGAGAGTCAGGGTATTAATTGAAAAACCGAAGATTTTGACAAAAATAAATGTCCCGATTAAAGCTACAGGCATGGCAATTGAAATCACCAATGCCGATCGCCAATTTTGCAAGAAGATGTAAACGATAATGACGACCAATCCTACCGCTTGCAGCAGCGAGACGATCACCTCTTCCGTTCCAGCTTGGATAAATGTCGTGGTATCGAAAGCAATTTCGTAGTGCATCCCAGGCGGAAAAGTTTCTTTTAATCGCTCCATTTCCTGCTTCACAGCCGCCGCCGTATCGAGGGCGTTACTGCCAAATTGCTGATTGATGCCTAAGCCTACACCCCGGTGCGTGACGCGATCGCTTGCAGTAAACCGCAACAGAGAACTGTAATTTTCCGCACCCAACTCTGCTCGACCGATATCCCTCAGTCTGATTAAAGTGCCATCTTCAGCAGTTCTAATAACCAGGTTGTTAAATTCTTCCTCGTTCTGTAGTCTGCCTTGGGCATTAACGGCATACTGGTACAGTTGCTCGGATTTATTCGGTGGTTGTCCGATCTGTCCTGCCCCAACTTGCAGGTTTTGCTGTTGCAATGCCGCGATCGCATCTTGGGGAGTCAAGTTACGACTGGCGAGGCGATTGGGGTCGAGCCACAAGCGCATTGCATATTTGCGTTCGCCAAAGATTTCTACACCACCAACTCCTTTAATCCGTTTGAGTGCATCGGCAATGTAAAGATCGGCATAGTTGCTTAAATAAGTTTCGTCATAGATGTCTTGTTGTTTGTTTTCGTCGCGATCGGAATAAACTCCAAATGCTAGCAAAAAGTTGTTGTTAGCTTTCGTGACTTGCACGCCTGTCTGCGTCACGGGTCCAGGCAACCGCGATAGTACCGTCGATACCCGATTTTGCACGTCTACCGCTGCTAAGTCTTGGTTGCGCCCTAATTCAAATGTCAGATTGATGCTACTGGTTCCATCGTTAGCACTGGTAGATTTGATGTAACGTAAGCCTTGGATACCGTTGAGTTCTTGCTCTAAGACGTTGGTAACGGTCGATTCAACAACTGAGGCGTTTGCTCCGACATAGTTTGAAGTGACGCTGACTTGCGGCGGAGCAATCTCAGGATACTGCGCGACTGGTAATGTAGGGATAAATGCAATTCCCAGCAGGGCAATGATAATCGAACACACCGCTGCAAAGACGGGGCGTTTGATGAAAGTGTCGGAAATCGAGAAAATCATAAAGTATTATTACGAAGTCGGATGTCGGCAGTCGGAAGTTATTCACCCGACTAGAGGTCTGACATGCTTGAAATCCCGATCGGTAGCATTTTTGCTTCTCTCCATAGCTGAAGTTAGCGATGTGCGCAGGCTAATTGGTAAAGTACCCATTTTTCTCTCAATTCAGGCAAGGAGGCAAAGCCTACAAAAGCAAGATGATTTGGTTATGAATCAGAAAACAGAAAACAGAAAGCAGGGAGCAGATAAAACAACTTGAGTATAAACTCGGATGAGCGATCGCTCGCGACAGTTCCAGATACAAGAGTTTGTGAATGGATGAATTGCTAGATTGCAGTGTAATACATATACTACACAACTAGCAAATAACTTTGGGGCGATCGCGCTTTTCCTTTCAAGACGAAATTTACACCTCTTATAGGGTGAGCATTCTACGTATCTGGTAAGGTATGTTAAGCATACGATATATTCTTGTAGTCTATTATTCTGACACAAGTGAGGTACATTGCAAGGTCAAGCAGCGGACAAATGTACTAATAGTATAAAATTAGTGCTGATGTCTCAAGACGCTGTTCGAGATCGCTGTAATATCAATGTTCGGTAGTGGGTTCCACAGAGGAGCTTTCCCAATGGCTTAAGATGACCGCATTAACCGTGTTACTGACGACATTTAAAACAGTTTTCAAGCCATCCGTGAGACGATCGACACCTGCAACAAGGGCTACTCCTTCTACGGGCAGTCCGGCGGCTGAGAGTACAGTTGTCATCATAATAATTCCTGCGCCTGGTACGCCTGCGGTGCTAAATGAAACTAGAAAAGTACTGAGAGCGATCGCTAGCATTAGTGATGGAGTCAGCGGAATCTGATAGAGTTGGGCGATAAATAGAGCGTTGAATCCTTGTAAAATTGCCGAACCATCGCGTTTTAAAGCCGTACCTAAAGGAATAGCAAAACTAGCAATATCTTCGCGCATTCCATAGTTTTCTTGGGCATTTTGTAAAGCAATTGGTAGCGCTGCATTCGAGCTTGCCGTACCGAATGCTAAAGATAAAGTTGGGAAAAAACATTGAAAAAAGTGTATTGGCTTGGCTTTAAGAATGAATAGAACAAGAGCATAAAAACCAATCATAATTATCGAACCAATACACAAACCAATAACATAGACAAAAAGTTTAACAACTAATTCTAATCCTTGAGTGGCGATCGCCGAACTGATTAAAGCAAAAACTCCAATTGGAGCTGTATATAAAATCAACGATAAGATCTTCTCAAAAATAAAATAAACACTTTCTATTAAGCTAACAAAACTTG
>NZ_PYCI01000110.1:0-23007 GCF_003015105.1 Chroococcidiopsis sp. CCALA 051
GAGATGCTTCACTACACTGCGTTGCGTACCCTTCGGGAAGGCTTCGCCAACAGAATGACATCCATGATTTTTTGATTCATGCAGGAGGTCTAATCTATGTGAGGATTAAACACGAATTATCCTCAACCGCATAAAAATATCTATCCTGGGTTAGAACTTTTTTTCTAGTAAAGAAGAGTCAGAACTCAGAAGTCAGATTATAGCTCAACACCTCTCGGTTCGTGGTTCATTAAACACTCTAAAAAAAATAAATTTTTATCTTTATGCTGTCATTTTCTCATCATTTTTGATTGTAATGCTAAAGAAAGCTGAACAAAAAATAGCTAAACAAAAATCAGTTAATTTTTGACCATTTGCCATAGTTTATGGCGCTATTAACTACTTTTAGAAACATTTGAGGGAACGCTCGTGAACGCAAAACCTATTAAGCAGATTTTTGTTGCGGTCGGCATCGCTACCGTAGGTGTGTTAGCAGGCGGATTGTCAGCCCAAGCTCAGACTGCTAGTTCCAATCCTACTCAAGACACGAAAGTTTCAACTTCGGCTGCTGCACTCAGAAATGACTCGGCAAATTCAACAGTGGCTCAAGTTGACCCTACATACCCCAGCACTCAACCAACTACCCCCACTACAGAACCACCTGCAACTACACCCGAAACTACACCAACTCAAACCACACCAGGTGCAATTGAACCAGGTAGAGCTACCCGTGGTGGTTCTAGTTATGTAGGAGTCGGCGGCAACATCGGTCTAGGCGGTGGCGACACGGCTTTGGGTATCGGCAACTTCACAGTTATCAGTAAAATCGGATTCACCGAAGCTGTCTCTGCCCGTCCTGCTGTTGTCATTGGGGATGACACTACCTTTCTGATTCCAATTACTTATGACTTTACCGTGCAACCTACAGGGGTAGCGACAGAAGCAATCTCTAGTTTTGCACCATACGTAGGAGGTGGTTTAGCGATCGCCACAGGAGACAACAGCGATGTAGGACCAATGCTCACTGCTGGTGCTGACGTACCTCTAGGCGATCGACTGACAGCAAATGCTGGTGTGAATGTCGGCTTCTTTGACAGTACTAGTGTAGGACTGACGATCGGTGTTGGTTACAACTTTGAAGGATTGTAAGAACTATCGAGTTGTCATATTGTCATCATTTTTGGTTTGAAAACTAGAAGCAGATTGTTAATGCCGCTCCTCGCTGGTGGAGAGAAATTAAGCTCAAAAAGCGTTTTCTGCAAAGACTCGCCCGCCAGCACCTGCCCCACTAGCAAAACTGTAAATTTGTGTTGTTGTAAAACTAGCTCGATTGGATGGAGGGAAATATACTGACTATGCAGCAACGACGGATGCTACAGTTACTCGTAATCTGTATTAGTAGCTTGGTATTTGTCGGCTGCACTCAACAGCGTCAGTTTGGCACGGACAACCAAACAGAATCTACTCCTGGCGTGCGGATTTTACAACGGCAACTTGACGTTCCCTACGTACCGACACCTCAACCTGTGGTAGAGCGAATGCTAGAAATTGCCAAAGTCAACCGCAACGATGTGGTTTATGACCTCGGTAGTGGTGATGGACGGTTGGTCATTACCGCAGCACAAAAGTATGGTGCTAGGGGTGTGGGTATAGATATTAATCCCAGGCGCATCCAAGAAGCAAATACCCACGCAAGAGAGGCTAGAGTTACTAACTTGGTAGAGTTTCGTCAACAAGATTTGTTTAAAGCAGATTTGAGCAATGCCACGGTAGTCACCCTCTACCTTTTACCTGCTGTCAATCTCAAGCTGCGCTCGAAATTGCTCAGAGAACTCCAGCCAGGAACTCGGATTGTCTCCCACGCTTTCGGTATGGGTGATTGGAAACCTCAAAGAGTTGAACGAGTGGGTGGCAGAACCATTTACTACTGGGTCATACCCGATCGCGTGCCGAAAAATTTCCACTCTCAAAACAATCCTGACAAAGCACGAACAGAAGATACTTCCGCACCAGTCCACTACCTAGCATGAGACGCAAACAACACAGTCAAGCTGCGATCGCCAAAGTCGCCTCTCCAAAACCATCACTGGCATTTGTCGATGCAGTTGCCCTGATTGTAGGGATTGTCATTGGCGCGGGGATTTTTGAAACCCCTGCTCTAGTTGCTGCTAATGTCAGTAGTAATGCAGCACTGATGCTAACTTGGCTGGTAGGAGGTGCGATATCTCTGGTCGGAGCATTGTGTTATGCAGAGCTGGCAACGGCATATCCTCATGTGGGAGGGAACTACTATTACCTCAAGCGCAGCTTCGGGCAGAGAGTAGCTTTTTTGTTTGCCTGGGCGAGAATGACAGTTGTTCAAACTGGTTCAATTGCGCTTTTGGCATTTGTTTTTGGCGACTATGCCTCTAGAATCTTGGGTTTGGGTACGTTTTCTGCCTCAGTTTATGCAGCAGGTGCAATCGCTCTATTCACGACTCTCAATATTTTTGGTCTGCAACAGGGCAAGCGGACGCAAAACTTACTTACGGTTGCTACGGTGCTGGGATTGTTGCTCATAGCCATTATCGGCATCGCCTTTGCTACCCCTACTTCAATTCCCGCTACAGAATCAACCAACTCTGGAGGCTGGGGATTGGCAATGCTATTTGTTTTGCTATCCTACGGCGGTTGGAACGAAGCAGCTTACATCTCAGCCGAGATTCAGAATAGACAACGCAATATTGTCCGGTCGTTGCTCTGGAGTATCGGCATCATTACAGTTATTTATTTTCTAGTCAACTTAGCTTACCTTAAAGGGTTGGGATTAGAGGCAATGGGACAGTCTCAAGCAGTAGCAGCAGATTTGATGCAGCAAGCCTTGGGCGAGCGCGGTGCAATAATTATTAGTCTGCTCATAGTCATTGCCAGTTTGGGTTCGCTCAACGCCACAATTTTCACTGGCGCACGTTCCAACTATGCTTTGGGGCAAGATTTTCCCCGACTGAGTTTTCTTAAATCGTCTGGGTCACGTAGTTCTCCTACTGGTGCAATGCTTGTACAGGGAGCGATCGCCATAGCGTTAGTGGTACTAGGCACGCTGACTCGTAGAGGCTTTGAAACGATGGTAGACTTTACCGCTCCCGTATTTTGGTTCTTTTTTCTCTTAACTGGAATTTCGCTGTTGGTACTGCGGATGCGAGAACCCGACGTTCAGCGTCCATTTCAAGTCCCGCTTTATCCTTTGACACCCCTACTTTTTTGTGCTGTCTGTGCCTATCTGTTTTATTCCAGTTTGGCGTACACGGGCATCGGGGCGATCGCGAGCATTTTGGTGGTAGGACTCGGTATCCCGTTGTGGCAATGGCATCAAAGCAATTAGCATTTAGCGATAGTTGATTTTTTACAAACACAAGTGAAAGGAGTGCGGCTCGTGCAATTACAAAAAATGCTACTAGGAATAGTTGCAAGTACAAGCGTTGTCAGCTTGGGCATAGCTGGATGCACGCCACCCGAACTAAAAGCTGAGGCACAAACACCGACTTCGACAACTCAATCTCCAGCAACAGCTCCGACAACTTCACCCCAGGAATATCAGTCCAGTATTCCCTACGTTCCAACACCTCAACCTGTTGTAGATGCAATGCTGAAAATAGCAAATGTGGGCAAGGATGACATAATTTACGACCTGGGTAGCGGTGATGGGCGAATTCCGGTGACGGCTGCCCAAAGATATGGAGCGCGAGGAGTTGGTATAGAGATCGATCCAGAACTTGTTGCACAGGCGAATCAGAATGCCAAAGCAGCAGGAGTGAGCGATCGTGTCCAGTTTCGCAACTCAGACTTATTCAAAACCGACATGAGCGAAGCAACAGTAGTGACGCTCTATCTACTGACAGAGAACAACATCAAACTGCGTCCCAAGCTGTTGCAAGAACTCAAACCAGGTACTCGCATTGTTTCTCACAACTACGGCATGGGCGATTGGAAACCTGAAAGAGTCGAGCAAGTAGACGGCAGAACGATTTACTTGTGGACTGTACCTGAAAGGGAGCAGAGGGGCAGTGACCAGTGACCAGTGACCAGTGACCAGTGACCAGTGACCAGTGACCAGCGACCAGTGACCAGTGACCAGTGACCAGTGACCAGTGACCAGTGACCAATGACAAATAATAAAGGATAATTCAATGAAGGTTCAAAATCGAACTAATTCAATCAAAAAATTAGCTGGATTGGCAGCAGGACTGACGATCTTGCCAATTATCGCTGCTTGCGAACCTCAGCAAACTGCACAAACACCTCCTGCTACTGCGCCGACTGCGGAAGCTACGCCAGGGGCTACTACACAATCTCCTGCTGCTCCAACTGCGCCTCCCGCCGCTCAAGCAGAGGCAGATGACAACCATGTCGTTGATGTAGTACAGGCAAATCCTTCGCTGAAAACCCTTGCTTCTGTCATTGATGAAACAGATGCTAACGAAGTCTTGGAACTTCAAGGTCCATACACAGTGTTTGCACCATCAGATGATGCCTTTAATGCCCTTCCCGCAGAAACTCGCCAAAGGCTACTACAACCAGAAAATCGCCAACAACTAGCGCAGATTCTTTTTTACCATGTCGTTCCTGGTCAAGTGAGCGCCAATCAGTTGCAATCGGGAGACGTGAAAACGGTAGAAGGTGCAAACGTTAACGTTCAAGTTGACCAAACAGCCAACCAAGTAACAGTGAATGATGCCACCGTGACCCAGGCAGACATTCCTGCTAGCAATGGTGTCATCCACATTGTCGATCGCGTCATCTTACCACCCAATTTCTCTATCTAATTCGCTTTTCTATCTAATTCGGTTGAGAGACGCAAAATTCTGCGTCTCTACAAGAAGATGATACGTAGAGATGAAGGAATAACTCTATGAAGGGATTAAAAGGCAAAAACGTACTGGTGACTGGTGCAAGTTCGGGGATTGGACAAGCGATCGCCATTCGCCTCGCCTCTGAAGGATGCAATATTGCCATCAATTACCGCAAAAGTCCTGATGCGGCAGAAGATACAGAAGAAATGGCAATGCAAAAAGCATGTGGAGACGTGGAAAATTGCGGCGTGAAATCTCTGCTGGTACAGGGAGATGTCTCGAAAGAAGAAGACATCATCAGCATGGTCAATACTGTAGTTGAAAGATTTGGTAGTTTAGATATTCTGGTCAACAATGCTGGAATTCAAACTGAATCTCCCTCCCACGAAATTGAAACGGTAGAATTCGATCGAGTGTTAACAGTTAATTTGCGCGGTGCTTATTTGTGCGCCCGCGAAACTATCAAACAATTACTATCCCAGAATCGTTCTGGAATTATTATTAACATTTCCAGCGTTCACGAAATTATTCCCAGACCGATGTATGTCAGCTATTCCATCAGCAAAGGTGGGATGGAAAATATGACCAAAACCCTAGCTTTAGAGTATGCCAATCGAGGAATTCGAGTTAATGCCGTCGCTCCAGGCGCAACAGTTACACCAATTAACGAAGCCTGGACAAATGACCCAGAAAAGAAGGCGCTCGTTGAAAGTCACATTCCGATGGGTCGTGCTGGTACTTCCGAAGAAATGGCAGCAGCAGTTGCTTTTTTAGCTTCGGATGAAGCCGCCTACATCACCGGACAAACTCTATTTGTCGATGGTGGTTTGACTTTGTACGCCGATTTTCGCGAGGCATGGTCAGCCTGATTGACAGTCAAAAGTCAAAAGTTAAAAGTTAAAAGTTAAACGTTGAGAATTGAAAATGAATGGATTAACTTCACAAACATTGAAATTCTGGAGTGTAACAGCAACCTTTGTGACACTCGTTGCTGGATTTTCCCTGAATCAAATACCTGAAGCGATCGCTCAAGCCCAAACTCAAGCTCAATCTTCTGAAGTACAAAAATTGCTAAAAACTAAACAATGTCCTGGTTGTAACTTGAGTGGGGCAAATCTACAAAACGCAGATTTGGACGAAGCTAACTTACAAGGTGCTAATCTCCAGAATGCTAATTTACAAAATGCAGATTTAGAAGAAGCTAACTTACAAGGTGCTAACCTACAAGGAGCTAATCTGATTCGCGCCGATCTAGAAAAGGCAAACCTACAGTCGGCTAATTTACAACAAGTTAGTCTCCAGCGAGCAGACATAGAAGGAGCAAATCTTACCAAAGCCAACATCACGGGAGCAAATTTACAACAAGCAGAATTTGAGAACACAGTCATGCCTGATGGCACAGTTAGAAATAGGTGATTTGCCTGCTTCAGCTTTGCATTTTGAAATAACTGGAAATTACTAGGCTAGAAATGCAGACTAGACAACGGCAATTGGCAAACCGTCGCGCAGCAAAGAAAAAGCTGTGGTGGTGGATTGGTGGAGGAGTCCTTGCTTTGGCAATTCTTTGCTTGGGCTTTCTCTACCTGAGAGGGTTTTTTCGCTCGGAAGTCGAGTATAAAATTACCAATGGACTTAGTTTAGAAGAGCCCCGTTTTCCACTACTAGTAGTAAGTTTATCCAATGCTTTACCTACTAGCGGTCGCTTGACTGACTATTGGAGCGGAGCAGATGCTATTTATGCTGCTCGCATAGATGCTATCAAGAGCGCCAAACGCACGATTCACTTTGAAACATACTACATGACCCCTGGTCGTCGTGCTGATGAATTTGCTGCCCCACTCAGCGATCGCGCTCAAGCAGGCGTGGAAGTACAACTTTTTTTGTCCCCGATCGCAATACGCGCAACGTGCTAATTCAAGCCAGGCAAAAGGGGGTTGACGTGCGCGTTCTGACAATGGGACAGAAGAATGATAAGCCAATTGTACGTTTTGCTTCTCGCGACCTCTACGGCGAACTACTAGAAGCTGGGGTGCAAGTTTGCGAATATCAACCAAGTATGATGCACGCTAAACTAGCTTTAATTGACAATGACTGGGTAAGTACGGGCAGTGCAAACTTTGACCCCCGCAGCTATCATCACAATGACGAATTAAATATTTCTACTAACAATACTCAATTAATTGAAAAAACAGACAATTTATTTCAAAACGCTTTGGATAATAGCAATTGTCTTACTCGCATAGAATGGCAAAATCGTTCAGTAACAGAGAAGTTACTCGGTCAAATAGGGCTGATTTTCAAGCCTTTGTTGTAGTAGTTTAGTGAGAAATTTAAATTAGTTGTATAGCAATCCTATTTGATTCATGAACGTGGAGCAGGCTTCTAGCCTGCCGCAGGCTAGAAGTATACTTTACAAATCATTTAGAACTACTATAGGTAAATCTTAATAATTTTCAGGTAGGCAATGCTTACCACAATTGGCTTATGTAACTCATGATGGGCAATACCTACCCTACTTGAAATGTTTTGACTTTTAACTTTTGACTTTTGACTTTATTTCAGTTCATGGAGTAAAAACATGACCGCAGAAGAAAAAAGACTGGAAGAAAATCGCACCCGTCAAGCATACTGGCGGCGCTGGGGTCCATATTTAAGCGATCGCCAATGGGGAACTGTACGCGAAGATTATAGCCAGAATGGTAATGCTTGGGATTATTTTCCCCACGAACACGCTCGGAGTCGCGCCTATCGTTGGGGAGAAGATGGGATTGCGGGAATTTCTGACAATCATCAAAGACTTTGTTTTGCGATCGCGCTTTGGAATGGAGTAGATCCAATCCTGAAAGAAAGATTATTTGGGTTAGCTGGACCTGAAGGCAATCATGGGGAAGATGTCAAAGAATATTATTTTTATCTTGACAATTCTCCCAGTCATGCCTATATGAAATATCTCTACAAATATCCTCAATCAGCATTTCCTTACACGCAATTGGTGCAAGAAAATCAGCAACGAGGATACTACGAGCCGGAATTTGAATTAGTTGATACTGGTATATTTGACAATAATCAATACTTCGATGTGTTTGTCGAATATGCTAAAAACTCTCCTGAAGATATTTTAATTCAAATTACAGTTGTCAATCGTAGTTCGGAAGAAAAAACACTTCATCTCTTACCTACTCTCTGGTTCCGCAATACTTGGGCTTGGGATAAACAGAGCGAAAAACCATCACTTCAAGTCATGAAGCCCGATCTTCTTGCCTGTGCTATTGAAGCTGCTCATCCAACTTTGGGGAAAAGATGGTTGTATTGTCAAAATGGTGGCAAGCTATTATTTACAGAAAATGAGACTAACTATCAAAAACTATTTGGAGTTAGTAACAAATCTGATTATGTCAAAGATGGCATAAATGATTATGTTGTAGAAGGTCTTGAAACATCCATTAATCCGCAGCAAATAGGTACGAAAGCGGCTTGCTATTACTCATTAAATATTGGTGCAGGTGAAGAACAAGTAATAAGATTAAGACTCAGCGATCTTGGTAAGCTAACACATCCATTTTTAGAGTTTGATACAATTTTGCAAGCTCGTAAACAAGAAGTAAATGAATTTTATCAACGAATTTCTCCAAGCCTATTAGCAGATTGCCATAACGTACAACGTCAAGCTTTTGCTGGCTTGTTATGGACGAAACAGTTTTATCATTACATCATAGAAGATTGGTTAAATGGCGATCCAAATCAACCGACTCCACAGCGACATAATGCTCGCAATCAAGAATGGATGCATCTATTTAATGATGATATTCTTTCTATGCCCGATAAATGGGAATTTCCCTGGTTTGCGGCTTGGGATTTAGCTTTTCATGTTATTCCTTTAGCAACAATCGATCCAGATTTTGCCAAGCGCCAAATGGATAGACTGACACGGGAATGGTATATGCATCCTAACGGGCAAATTCCAGCTTATGAATGGCATTTTAGCGATGTCAATCCTCCCGTTCATGCTTGGGGAACATGGCGAGTTTATCAAATTGAACGAGATATTTACGATCGCGCCGATCCTGATTTTCTGGAAAGAGTATTTCAGAAATTATTGCTCAACTTTACTTGGTGGGTAAATCGCAAAGATAACGATGGCAATAATGTCTTTCAAGGAGGATTTTTAGGACTAGATAATATTGGTATTTTCGATCGCAGTGCTGAGTTGCCTACAGGTGGCTATTTAGAACAATCAGACGGTACGAGTTGGATGGGAATGTATTGTCTGAATATGCTGGCGATCGCATTAGAATTGGCAAAAACTAACTCTACTTATGAAGATATCGCCAGTAAATTTTTCGAGCATTTCCTCTATATTGCCGATGCAATGAACCACATTGGCGAAACTCAGATTCACCTATGGGATGATGAAGACAAGTTCTTTTATGATGTCTTGCATTCTCCACATGACGAACGCCATCACCTCAAGGTGCGTTCGATGGTGGGTTTAGTTCCCATATTTGCAGTAGAGATTCTAGAACCAGATTTACTAGAGCGATTTCCAGGGTTTAAAAAACGCTTTGAGTGGTTTATTAACAATCGTCCTAAACTGCAAGAGAACATTGCCTCTTTGACAGACGAAGGAAAAGAAAGCAAACGATTGCTAGCAATTGTTAACCCTGAAAAACTCAAGTTAATTTTGCAAAGAATGTTAGATGAAGGCGAATTTTTGAGCGAGTATGGCATTCGTTCTGTCTCGAAATTTCATCTAGAAAACCCATACACTTTCAATGTTGACGGTCAGCAGCATCAAGTGAGTTACGAACCGGCTGAATCTACCAGTGGGATGTTTGGCGGGAATTCTAACTGGCGCGGTCCTATTTGGTTTCCGATGAATTATCTCATCATTGAGTCTCTGCAAAAATTTCATAACTATTTAGGAGATGACTTTAAAGTTGAATGTCCCACTGGTTCCGGTAGATGGATGAATTTGGCAGAAGTGGCTACAGAGTTGTCTCAAAGATTGACAAGAATTTTCTTACGAGATAGTAGTAATCGTCGTCCTGTTCATAGTGGCAACGCTATATTTCAAACTCATCCAGACTGGCAAGACTTGTTATTATTCTATGAATACTTTCATGGCGACAACGGCGCAGGATTGGGAGCAAATCATCAAACAGGTTGGACGGGATTAGTAGCAAACTTAATCCGCGACAGTGGAGAAATGAAGTAATTCAGCCGCGACTTCTTCTTATCTTTATCGCCTTTCTTCGCGCCCCTGCACGCCAGGTGCTACAGGGCGCGGAAACCTCACGCCAGTCGCGGGACTCGGGGGAAACCCCCGCACGGCGCTGGCTCCGCAACGCACTGGCTTGTCTTTGCGCGACACAAATCTTCAAAACACCTTATCAAAACAAAACTATGTGGGAAAAAGAAGCCTGGAAACTACTAGAAGACTCCATCATCTACTATCAAGGACGACCAATTGGCACGCTGGCGGCTCAAGATCCAGCACTAGAAGCACTCAACTACGACCAGTGTTTCATCCGCGATTTCGTCCCCTCAGCCTTAGTATTTCTGATGCATCGCAAAACAGAAATCGTGCGTAATTTCTTAATCGAAACGCTAGCCATGCAACAAAATCACGATCGCGAAATGGATTGCTTTGCGCCAGGACCAGGCTTAATGCCTGCTAGCTTTAAGGTGGAACATGACGGCGACAAAGAATATATAGAATCTGATTTTGGCGAAAGCGCGATTGCCCGCGTTCCTCCTGTCGATTCTTGTCTGTGGTGGCTGCTATTACTAAGAGCTTATATCAAAACCACAGGAGATATTGAATTAGCTCATCAGCCAGAATTTCAAGAGGGAATAAAACTGATTCTCGATTTATGTTTGGTGCATCGGTTCGCCATGTATCCTACTCTTCCAGTTCTCGATGGCTCGTTTATGATTGACCGTCGCATGGGGGTTGACGGGCATCCTTTAGAAATTCAAGTATTATTCTATGCGGCTTTGCGGACGGCAAAAGATTTGTTGTTGCCAGAAAATGGCGGCGATCGCTATCTTGATGCAGTCAAGCAGCGACTTGGTGCTTTAAATTACCACGTCCGCGAATATTATTGGATAGATTTGCAACGGTTGAATGAAATTTACCGCTATAAAAGTGATGAGTTTGGTCAAGAAGTTGCGAATAAATTCAACATTTATGCCGAATCAATTCCCAATTGGTTAACCGAGTGGTTGCCCGAAACCGGAGGCTATTTAGCCGGAAATTTGGGTCCAGGACTGATGGATTTTCGCTTCTTTTCATTGGGAAATCTGCTGGCAATTCTAGTTTCTTTAGCAAGCGAAGCAGAATCTCAAAAGATTATGGATCTATTTGAACAACGCTGGCAAGATCTAATTGGATTTATGCCTTTGAAAATTTGCTTTCCCGCTGTAGAAGGATTAGAGTGGCGGATCGTGACTGGATGCGATCCCAAAAATCTCCCTTGGTCTTATCATAATGGCGGTAGTTGGGCTACAATACTATGGTTATTTGCTGCCGCAGCCCAAAAAACAGGACGAATAGAACTAGCGACTAGAGCGATCGCGCTGGCTGAAACTCGCTTGGTTCAAGATAAATATCCCGAATATTATGACGGTAAAAATGGGCGCTTGATCGGCAAAGAAGCGAGAACTTATCAAACTTGGACGATCGCCGGATTGCTAGCAGCAAAAGAGGTAATGAATAATCCGAAGCACATTGAATTATTCAGCTTTGAGGAGGGAGTTGAAAGTTCAGATTGTAAGGTGTGGTAGGGTCGATCTACTCAGGGCGATCGATCCAGTTAACCAAAATCGCCAAAGGAATCATCGGTAAAGCCGGAAGCAGACAGATTAACCATTGATTCAAATTCAATGGTGCGGTAGCAAATAAATTATTCATGACACTCCATTGACTGAAGACAATTTGCAATAAGACTGCGGCAAGAATACCCAGCGCGATCGCCTTTGTACCACTAATCGAAACTTTTCTACCACGGATTTTCAGCGCGATCGCTTTCCCTAAATGGCTGATACTCAACAAATACACGATCCTGGCTGCAACCAAAGCTTGAATTGCCATCGTCCGCGCCAAGGTGACATCTCCCGTGTTTTGACGTACCCCCTCGAAGAAACCGAAAATCAGAATCCAGTTGAAGCCAGAAATTGCCAAAATCCGCTGTAACAGTTTTCCTGAGATTAGCGGTTCTCTTGGGTTGCGTGGGGATGAGCGCATCACCCCTTCAGATTTGGGTTCAAATGCCAGCGGTACTGTCATCGCCACTGAGTTGACCATATTTAACCATAAGACTTGGAGGGACAGAATTGGTAGATCTCTGGCGAGTAAAGCACTAATTAAAATCGTCATCGACTCGCCACCGTTGACAGGGAGGATAAACGCGATCGCCTTGCGTAAGTTCTGATATACCGTCCGTCCTTCCTCTACTGCGGCTTCAATCGAAGCAAAGTTATCATCCGTCAGCAGCATATCGGCGGCTTCCCTAGCAACATCCGTTCCCGCACCACCCATCGCTACGCCAATATCGGCTTGTTTTAGTGCTGGGGCATCATTTACCCCGTCCCCCGTCATGGCAACAATTTCGCCTTTGGCTTGTAATGCTTCTACCAACCGCAATTTTTGGGCTGGGGCGACTCTGGCAAAAACTACCCCGTCTTCTACCGCCTGCGCCAATTCGCGATCGTCCATTTGGGCGAGTTGCTGCCCTTCAAATGCCTCCACCCTGCCATCTTTTTGCAAACCCATGCGGAGGGCGATCGCTTTCGCTGTGGTAATGTGGTCGCCCGTAATCATCTTCACGTCAATTCCTGCCGACTGACAGTTGCGTACTGCGGCGATCGCTTCAGCGCGTGGTGGATCGATCATTCCCTGCAAGCCGATAAAAACCAGATCGGATTCGATATCGTTATGGTCTACAGAAGTCTGGTTATCCCCTACTGTTTTTTTGGCAAAAGCCAGCACTCGTAATCCCTGCTTTGCCATTAACTCAACCTGCTGTTCGACTTCGGCGCGGTTGATGGAAATAGAGTTGCCGTTTCGATCCAGCATTTGCCGAGTGCGGCTCAAAATTGCTTCTACAGAACCCTTGACATAAATAACTTTAGATTCTTCCCCACTCCCGTACGGGCGGGTTTCTAAACCCACCCGTACCGACTCCCCACTCCCCAGTTCATGCAACGTCGCCATGTACTGAAACTGAGATTCAAACCCAATTGCATCCACTCTGGGAATTGACTCTACTAATTCGGACTGACTCAACCCTGCTTTCTTAGCAACTGCAATCAAAGCTCCTTCCGTCGGATCGCCCACGACTACCCAGCGATCGTTTTTTTCTTCTAAGTGAGAGTCGTTGCACAACAACCCAGCGATTAAACATTCTTCCAGAGCTACAGGCAACCTCTCCCTCAGCTCCCTCAGCTCTCTTATCTCCCTCAGCTCTCTTATCTCCCCTTCTGGACTGTAACCCGTACCGCTAACAGTAAAGCGATCGCCTCCAGCGTAAATCGCTTGCACTGTCATTTGGTTTTCGGTTAGCGTTCCTGTTTTATCAGAGCAAATGACTGTTGCACCGCCTAAAGTTTCTACCGCAGGTAGCTTGCGGATAATCGCGTGGCGGCGTGCCATGCGGTTGACTCCAATTGCCAACGTCACCGTTACCACTGCTGGTAGTCCTTCAGGAATGGCACTGACTGCTAAGGCAACAGCCGCTTCAAACATTCCGGCAAAGGTCTGTCCTTGACCCAACCCTACTGCTAACGTGAGCGCCGCCAGCCCTAAAATGACGTAGAGTAACGTGCGGCTAAATTTGTCAAACTTGCGAGTTAAGGGCGTACTCAGGTTACTCCGTTGCTCGATGGTTTGGGAAATGCGCCCTACCTCCGTATTGCCTGCTGTTGCTACGACAATACCGCTTCCCTGTCCGAAGGTAACAAAGCTACCTGCATATGCCATGTTAAGCCGTTCTGCTAAAGGAGCGTCAGGCTGAAGTGGAGCGGTTGACTTTTCCACTGGGACAGATTCGCCCGTGAGGGCTGATTCGTCTACTTGCAAGTTCCGGCTATTTACCAAGCGCAGATCGGCTGGCACTTTATCGCCAGAAGCCAGCATGACGATATCTCCAGGTACGATTTCTCGTGAGGGAATGCGAATCTTTTGTCCGTCGCGTAATAAGGTAGCTTCTGTAGTGACGGCTTGCGCTAAAGCGGCGATCGCCCCTTCTGCTTTTGATTCTTGCACGAAACCGATAATCGCGTTAATTACCGTTACACCCCAAATCACGATCGCATTTGTCCAAGAACCTAAAAAGGCTTTGATGATTCCGGCGATTAATAAGATATAAAGTAGCGGCTGGTTGAATTGCAATAAAAAGCGCCACCATGCTGGTTTACCTGGTTTAGCCTTGAGTTCGTTTTCCCCATACTGGTTCAACCGTTGCCTAACTTCTGCTGCTGTTAAGCCCCTAACTGAGTTAGTATTCAGCGAGTGGGCTACTGCCTGGGCTGCAAGTTCGTGATATTGAGGTTCTAATTGGCTACCTGTTGCAGAGGTTGTCATTGTTTGTTTCTATGGCGTTAATTAAAGTGCAAGGCTTTTGCAAGAGACCAAATAAGGCAAATGATGGACAACATAATTGCTAACCCTAACTAGGATAAATGACATCTTTTATTTCAGTTTTAGAGATAAATATGATGAGAAAGTGACAAAAAAATACCAATAATTCAAATTTAGGTAATTTTGAGTGAAAGCTGAGCGCAGTTTTGTTTCATCTCTTAACTAAGGATAAATTTATCTGGCTATCGAGGTATTAATAGAAACTACATTTGTTATAAAGTGCGATCGCACGTCCTCTGAGTGCGAAAGTGTAACGTGATGCCGTTACCTACACCAACTACCGTGATTCAAGCGTTCTGCACTCCTATTGAAATGGAAACTACCAGTAGGGAGAAAACAACAAAAGCTTAAAGTAGCGTTGAGTGCGGGAGCAAAAATTCTGACTCTGACGATTCTCTCTGCATCTTGCAAACACAATTTTTGTCCGTTAACAAAATTTACTAGCTATTTCCTATAGCAATCCTATTTGATTCATGAACGTGAAGCAGGCTTTTAGCCTGCGGCAGGCTAAAAGCCTACTTTACAAATCATTTAGAACTGCTATAGAACGCCTATTCACACGCGGCTTCCTCACCCCTAGAGACAAACTGCTATTTGCGATCGCTCTCTTTTCGGTAGAGTTGGCGCTGCCGATCGAACTCAACTGGGTAAGCCCAATAGCTACAAAGTAAAAAACTAATTTCTCTCTAGAAGAGGGAAGGGCGCTCTCAATTTATTTATGCAACAAAGCCGAGCGCACTTATTACAATAGTTTAAGGGTGCTGCTAAAACGGACTCATACCGATTATGATTAAATTCGTGACTATTTCATGGCAATTTAAATCGCTTTCTCGGTAGCTCCAATTTGCAACTGTAGATTAGCGTTTTTCCAAAGACAGGAGATAATATGAGCAGCGAGAGCGGATGCCCGTTTACGGGCGGAGGTCAGAAACTTACGGCTCGTCATATGCCGTCGAACCGAGACTGGTGGCCGAAGTATTTGAATCTGAGCATCCTCCACCAGCACTCACCCCAGGCTAATCCCATGAGTGAGGCGTTCAACTACGCTGAGGAATTCAAGAAGCTCGACTTAGCGGCTGTGAGGGCAGATATCTTTGAGCTGATGACTACCTCTCAGGACTGGTGGCCAGCCGACTACGGTCATTATGGTCCTCTTTTCATTCGGATGGCGTGGCACAGCGCAGGTACGTATCGGATCGGTGACGGTCGCGGCGGCGCAGGGTCGGGTAGCCAGCGGTTTGAGCCGCTCAACAGTTGGCCCGACAATGCTAACCTCGACAAGGCGCGCATGTTGCTTTGGCCAATCAAGCAGAAATACGGCAAGAAAATCTCCTGGGCTGACCTCATGATCTTCGCTGGCAACTGCGCGCTTGAGTCGATGGGCTTCAAGACGATCGGCTTTGCCGGCGGGCGCGAGGACATCTGGGCACCAGAGGAAGACATCTACTGGGGTTCTGAGAAAGCCTGGCTAGGTGGCGAGCGTTACGACGACGATCGAGTGCTTTTAAATCCCCTCGCTGCCGTTCAGATGGGTCTGATCTACGTGAACCCAGAAGGACCAAGCGGCGAACCCGATCCGATCGGCTCAGGGCGCGATATTCGCGAAACCTTTGGTCGGATGGCGATGAACGATGAAGAAACGGTGGCGCTGGTTGCCGGTGGACATACCTTTGGCAAATGTCATGGTGCGGGCGAATCGTCGCACGTAGGTCATGAGCCTGGGGGGGCAAGCATTGTAGAGCAGGGTCTCGGCTGGAAGAGCGCTTTCAACACGGGTGTAGGCGTTGATGCGATCACTAGCGGTATTGAAGGTGCATGGACTCCTACTCCAACGCAGTGGGACAACACCTATCTCGACACCCTATTCAAATATGACTGGGAGCTGACAAAGAGTCCCGCTGGTGCGTGGCAATGGAAACCGAAGAACGGTGCTGGCGCGGATACAGTGCCTGACGCGCACGATCCGTCGAAGCGGCACGCTCCTATGATGACCACGGCGGACATGGCTATGAAGATGGACTCCATCTACGAGCCGATTTCACGGCGTTATCATGAGAACCCAGATGAGTTCGCCGACGCATTTGCCAAGGCGTGGTTCAAGCTGACACATCGCGATATGGGTCCCCGATCGCGCTATCTCGGTTCAGAGGTGCCAGCGGAAGAGTTCTTGTGGCAAGATCCCATCCCCGCAGTCACCCATGAATTGATTGATGAGCAGGACATCGCCGCGCTCAAAGGCAAGATTCTTGCTTCGGGACTGTCTGTCTCACAACTCGTTTCGACTGCCTGGGCATCGGCATCAACGTTCCGTGGGTCTGACAAGCGCGGTGGAGCGAACGGAGCGCGCATTCGTCTTGCGCCTCAGAAGGATTGGGAAGTCAACCAGCCGACCCAACTGGCAACAGTGCTGCAAACCCTGGAGGCGATCCAAGAAGAATTCAACAGCTCACAGTCTGGCGGAAAGCGGGTTTCGCTCGCTGACTCGATCGTTCTGGGCGGATGCGTGGGCATTGAACAAGCGGCGAAGAACGCTGGGCATGAGGTCAAAGTTCCCTTCAAGCCTGGACGTGCGGATGCGTCGCAAGAGAAAACGGATGTCGAGTCCTTCGCCGTGCTTGAGCCAACCGCGGACGGGTTCCGCAACTACTCTAGCGGCAAACACAGCGAATCGCTTGAGGAGTTGCTAGTCGATCGGGCGCAATTGCTGACTCTGTCAGCCCCTGAGATGACGGTTCTCGTGGGCGGCTTGCGCGTCCTGGGTACGAACTTTGGAGCGTCCAAACACGGTGTCTTCACCGATCGCCCAGAGACGTTGACCAATGACTTCTTCGTTAACCTGCTTGACCTGGGCACGACATGGAAAGCGATCGCTGAAGATGAATATGAGTTCGAGGGGAGCAGTCGCAAGACAGGCGAACTCAAGTGGACTGCTACCCGTGTTGACCTTATCTTCGGCTCAAACTCTCAGCTACGCGCCCTCGCGGAAGTCTACGGTTCTGAGGATTCGCAGCAGAAGTTTGTGCATGACTTTGTGGCAGCGTGGGACAAGGTGATGAACCTCGACCGCTTCTAAGCGTAACTTCCACGGTCATTGGGCGATCGCAGGTTGAGGCTACGCCAACCTGTAGAAATCCTGAGCGCAGGTGAAAGCCAGAGACAATAATGAGGGCGGCGTTTCAAGACAAGTTGAAACGCCGCCCTAGCTTTAGACCCTGACTTGTACGTTGCCAGTTTTATTCCCTCAGTGGAGCAGCGAGACTTGCGAGATTGAGTGCGTCCGAAGGGCATTGAGGCAGTATTAGCTTCTGGATGAGTGAGGAAGTGATTGAGCAATGGCGCAACGAGCAAGCATACTGGGAGACGGGGAGCCTCTAACTATTACAGTGACACAGCGGTTACTACCTTACTTGTGTAGGACTACCGAAGGTGCTAGAGTGAAACTAAAGAAATATGTTTAGAAAGTTAATTCCGCAATTCTCTTTTGTCTGAGCCAACCGGAGAGATCGGGAAAGGGAGTCTAGATATGACTGAATTTGTGCAACAAAAAATAGCGTCAAAAGAAACTGGTGTAAACCAGGAGCATTCATTAACAGTAGGAACATCTGACGGTTTGGTATGGTTTACAGCATCCCAGCAGTGGATTGAACTGGAAGGTCATGGTGTTACCGCGATCGCTCCAAGCCTGAACGGACTATGGGCGGTGGTTGATGGCAAGTCGGTATGGCATCGCGATTCTGAGGGTGAATGGCAAGTAGTAGCCCCAAGTATTCAAGATTTGCAGTTGAATTGTATTCAGCCACTGAGTGGGAAAGTTCTGGTCGGTACATCTAATGCTCATCTTTTCTGGATTGTAGATGGTGGCATTGAATTCATCCAAAGTTTTGATACAGCTCAAGGGCGAGACGAGTGGTATACACCTTGGGGTGGGTTGCCAGATGTTCGCTCTATGGCAGGAGGACAATCGGGCGAACTTTATGCCAACGTACACGTTGGTGGCATCTTGCGTTCCCAAGATCGCGGACGTTCGTGGCAGCCAACTATCAATTTGCACTGGGATGTTCACCAAGTCATAACCGTTCCAGATCGTCCTGGTGTCGTGCTAGCAGCTACAGCAGAGGGATTGGCTACGAGTATAGATCGAGGCGATACATGGAGCTTGGATCGAGCTAACCTACACTCCACGTACTCCCGCGCTGTTGCTATTTGTGGTGAGACGGTCTTGATAAGTACCTCTAGCGGTCCATCTGGTGCTAAAGCAGCAATTTATCGGCGATCGCTCGACCGAGCGGGGACTTTCGAGAAGTGCGATCGAGGTTTGCCGCAGTGGTTTTCGCACAACATTGATACGGGAAGCCTTGTGGCGTTAAAGGATAGAACTGTTTTTGGTACGAGTAAAGGTCAGATCTTCCTATCAGAGGATGCGGGCTTGACATGGAAACAGTTCGCCTCAGATCTGCCACCAATTCACTGCTTGAATTTTTCATAACGCAGCCACAAACAATCTTTTAGGAAGAGGAATGAATATTGAGAATCTTTTTAGAATGGACTTCAGTTCTAATTAAAGAGGATAGGAGTTATGACAGATCGAAAACAAGAGAAAGTCACCTCTGAAGTTCAACAAAAAGTGGCACCAGAGGTAGAAGTGAAATCTCCTGCGGTCGAGGACAGTGAAAACCCAGAAGATCCTATTTCAGAAGCAGGTGAAGTTCCTAAAACGGGTGATGCGCCTGCTGATTGATAGAACTTTTCGCGTCTTCACGTCTCGATCCGTTCTCCGATCGCAAGGTGTAAATGTCAGAAATGGCGATCGCGTTACGATCCGCAATCTATCTGGTAACTACAGTGCTTCTCCCAGTACCGTCTACATTTTCCACCACAAGTAGACAAAGTAGATACAACTGTAAGCGATCGCCGTTAGCAAAATTTCAATTAGTTACTCGATCGATAATGTCTCATCGCAGGTGTAACGTGTTCTGCTTCTGTGTCGCGATTCACCGCTGAATGTTGTACCGTAAGTACGGAGCAGGGAGCGTGATGCAGGACGTAGTTGCTGACACTACCCATAAACAATTCGCTCAAACCAGAGTGACCCCGACGACCCATAATAATTAAGTCAGCTTGCCAATTTCGCGCAAACTCGCAGACAGTACGGCTAGGACTACCAGCTATCTGACTAAACTCCGTTTTCACTCCCGCCGCAGTTGCTTCATCTGTAAAACTTTGCAGCATTTCCAGTCCTTTATTTGCAAACTCGTCCCATCGCTGGCGCTGCATTTGGATGATTTCGCTACTCATCCCATATCCCTGATAGTAGTCTGCATGGGACATCATATAAATATCTGGGCTACCCTCTTCTTCAGCAGAGAGTACGTGTAATAGCATGACGCTAGCATTAAGTGCCTTTGCTAAGCCTAGTGCTTCCTCAAAAACGCTGCGATTAAGGCTAGAAGTATCGAGCGCTACTAATATTTTTTGAAACATATGAAGTTACCTCCAAATGTATTGTTGGTAATTGGTAATTGGTTACTGTTCTCTACCCATTTACAAACTTAGTAAAAAACTTTGAGGAAGTTGTGAGGATGTTAAACGGAATTTACCCAATTCACTTTTTTATCTATTGCAACACCATCCAAAATTGTATGTCCTTTGTAACTGTTAGCCTGAGATTGAATAACAATATAGACCAAATCTTCATTTAAAATATTTCTAAGAGTTCTCTCGCCATCAGGATCGACTCGTACTACTGTTCCTTCACTGATGGGAAAAATCTCACCATCAATTTGAAATTCACCTTCACCTTGAAGGAAGAGATAAACTTCTTCATTTTGCTTGTGCTTGTGGTAGAAAGGAATTGCTGCTTTTGCTGGTAGCTTATTGAAGGAGATTTCACAACTTGTTAAATCTACAATTTGCTTAATAAATAACTTGCCTTCAACTTCAATTACTCTCGATGGCAGTTGAAAGGAGAAACGATGTAGCTGCGACAACTTACCTATATTAGCTACAGTAAAGTTTTCACCATGCTTTGTTTTATAGTCAAATGCTATCATATTTTTGACTCCTTTTGAGACTTTAAGTTCTGCTAGCAATAACTTCTATTTCGACTTTGGCTCCCTTGGCTAATGCATTTACACCAATGGTCGATCGCGCTGGAGGATCGAGATCGAAATAGCGGGCATAAACTTCATTGACGGATACAAAATCATTCATATCGGTCAAGAAAATAGTCGTCTTTACTACGTCTTGCCACTGTAAACCAGCCGCATCCAAAATCACTTGAATGTTCTGCATTAAATAATCAGTTTGTTCTGCCGCTGATTCTGAAAATACTGCATCGTTTTTAGCATCGTATGCCAGTTGTCCCGAACAAAATACTAAACTTCCTGTATCGATCGCTTGAGAATAGGCTTTTACAGGAATTGCTATTTCTGGCGCATACACGACTCGTTTGGGCATAGGTTTACATGATTTTTATTAATAAATACAGACAGGTCTGTATTGCTACTATCATTAGAATATGTAACAGACAGGTCTGTATCATGTCAATAGGCATATGGTAGGGGCGTACAGCTGTACGCCCCTACTACCCGTATGAGATGCCAAGATGAAGAGAAAACAATGCCAAGCGATCGCAAAACCTCAACCCGCCAGAAGATTCTAGAAGTTGCTGACGATCTGTTCTACCGCGAAGGAATTCGAGCAGTAGGAGTAGATACGATTATTGCTCAGTCAGGAGTTGCCAAAACGACGCTATACCGCTACTTTCCTTCTAAGGATGACTTAGTTGTGGCGTATTTAGAGGAACGTCAAAACAGCTTCAAGCGATTATTTGAAATTGCGATCGCCCGACACCCAAACAAGCCGAAACAGCAGATAATTGCTTTATTTGCCTGGTTAGACAAGTATTTGGCAAAACCCGAATGTTATGGTTGTCCGTTTTTGGTGACAGCATCGGAGTTACCGGAACTAGAACATCCGGCGCATCAATTAGCTGTAGCTAATAGGATAGCAATTCGCGCTCGCCTAGTGTCTTTAGCTGAAGCAGTGGGAGTAGAGAACCCTCAACAGTTAGGCGTTCATCTCCTGCTATTAATTGACGGTGCATTTACCCAAAGGCGGTTATTTGGAATCGAAGGTTTTGATGTAAGATTGAAACCTATTGTTGCTCAATTAGTCGATGGTAATGGGTAATGGGTAATTGGTCATTTGTCATTAGATAAGAAGTATTTTCACGTACCACGACGCAGCTAATATCGGCTTATACGCTTTGCCGCTCGCTGCAACACCCCACGCACCGCGCACCACTCTCTACTGATAACTGAATTGACTACGCAATTTTCCTTCCAAGTTTCCACTCGTTGCAGCCAAACTAAAGCCCGTGCAGGTGTCTTTTACACTCCTCATGGTGCGGTTGAAACTCCCCGCTTTATGCCCGTAGGGACGCTGGCAAATGTGAAAACCGTCACTCCCACACAACTTCAGGAAACAGGGGCGCAGATGGTTTTGGCAAATACCTATCACTTGCATTTGCAACCAGGGGAAAGGATTGTCGAAAAAGCTGGGGGATTACACCAGTTCATGCGCTGGAATCAACCAATCTTAACTGATTCTGGCGGTTTTCAGGTTTTCAGTTTGAGCGAAATGCGGCAGATTACCGATGATGGGGTAATATTTCGATCGCCTCATGACGGACAGATGATTAATTTAACCCCAGAGCGATCGATCCAAATCCAAAATGCTTTGGGTGCTGATGTGATTATGGCATTTGATGAATGCCCCCCCTATCCCGCCAGTCGCGAGGAGGTAGAAGCAGCGACACAAAGGACATACCGCTGGTTAGAACGTTGTATTAGCGCCCACCAGCGCCCCGATCAGGCGTTGTTTGGCATCGTCCAAGGAGGAGTCTACCCAGATTTACGGGCGGCGGCGGCTGAGGCTTTGGCAGGGTTAGATTTACCTGGATATGCAATTGGTGGAGTGAGTGTAGGGGAACCACCAGAACTAATTGCCAAGATCGTACAAGCTACAACTCCGATGCTACCAGTAGATAAACCCAGATATTTGATGGGGGTGGGGACGTATAAAGAAATGGCACAAGCGATCGCGTCTGGTATGGATCTATTTGACTGCGTGATTCCTACACGCCTTGCCCGTCATGGCGCAGCTTTGGTAAAGGGGGAACGGTGGAATTTAAAAAATTCTCAATATCGGGAAGATTTTCAACCTTTAGATGAAACTTGTCCTTGTTACACTTGCCAAAATTTCACGCGGGCGTATATTTCTCATTTGGTGCGATCGCAAGAAATTTTAGCTTATACTCTGTTGACCATTCATAATATTACAGAATTAGTTCGGTTTACCCAAAAGATTCGAGAGGCAATAATTGGCGATCGCTTTACGACAGAATTTGCTCAGTGGTTGAGTTAGCAGAGCGGCACGTTAATAAAACGATAGGGGCGCACAGCTGTGCACCCCCACTAAATATATTTCTAAATTTTTAAAGAATATCCCCTAATTCTTATGAGAAGAATTGCTGGATCTGTCTCTTATACACATCTG
>NZ_PYCI01000226.1:0-4987 GCF_003015105.1 Chroococcidiopsis sp. CCALA 051
CCCCATTTCAGCCCCCGGCTTCGGGAACATACTGGTATCAGATTCACGTCTCTAACTTGAGACAGATTCCGCTTTGCTGTAGGGAACTTCTGTAAAGTGGGGCAGTCTATGAATCGGGAATGTTTTCGAGCCATTGGCATTTATGAGTCAATCAATTCCTGTATGCTGGTCAACAGTTCACGCAACGGTTACTCCAGCGGCAGTGACAGTAGAAAAGCTATCCGATCGCGATCTCATTTTGCGCTGTCAGGCTGGGCTGCGTCCAGACAAGGCTGCATTTGCCGAGTTGTTACGCCGTTATCAGCCCCATGTAGAGCGCATGTTGTATCATTTAGCACCTGATTGGCAAGATAGAGCCGATCTAGCTCAGGAAGTTTGGATTCGCGTTTACCGCAACATCAAGCGGCTAAATGAGCCAGCTAAATTCCGAGGCTGGTTGAGTCGTATTGCCACCAATATCTTCTACGATGAATTACGCAAACGTAAGCGAGTTAAACATCCCTTATCTCTAGATACTCCCCGCATCGCCGAAGATGGAGAGATGGACTGGGAAATCGCCGGAGATAATCCTAGCCCGGAAGAAGAGTTGACAACGCGAGAGTTTTACGAGCAGTTGCAAGAGGCGATCGCAGATCTGCCCGAAGTATTTCGCACAACTATCGTACTGCGAGAAATTGAAGGAATGCCCTACGAAGAAATTGCAGAAATTACCAACGTTTCTTTAGGAACCGTCAAATCGAGAATTGCTAGAGCTAGAGCTAGACTCCAATCGCAACTGCAAAATTATCTTAACGGTCAATAATCAGTCAGTCTGAAGATAGACAGCAATGACACCAGAATATACGTTTGCAAGTAGATCGAAACTCTAACTCAAATCTTTAAAATCTTCAGAAATATCAGCAAACTCGGTAGCTTGGTGGAAAGACCGATCTAGGCATATCTATGAATAAGTGGGTGATGATGTTAAAATGACCTCTGATGAAAAACGTTGGATCGACAATCGCCCCGACTCAGGGGAAATAGATAAACACCATACTATTGAGGCAAATCAATTAATCGGTGCTATGGATATGTTGAAGCGCGATCGCTTCGAGTTACTGAGCGCATATCTGGACGGGGAAGTTACCGCTGCCGAAAGGCGAGAGGTAGAGACATGGCTAGAACACGATCCAGAAACCAAGCGGCTGTACGAGCGCTTGCTTAACCTCCGTCAAGGAATTGGAACGCTGCCAGTACCGACACAAGAACCTGTAGAACAAACTATTCAACAGGTCTATCAAAGGATACACCGTCGATCAAAACGGCAGGCAATCGTGTGGGGTGGTACTGCCATTGCAGCTGTGTTTGTAGGCGCGATCGCTACCCTACCAAACTCACCAATCGCACAACTTGCCCGACTCTCCAAAATTGAACCACTTATGGTCGCTATCAACGACCCAGTGGTAGAAATCCCCAAGATCGCGATCCCCTCACCAAACGGTGAAAGACAAAATCAGAATAATCGACCGATAGAGCCACAACATCCACAAAATAAGAATTTTAATTGAAGTGAGTCGTGAGTCGTGAGTGGCTAGTGATTAGTGACTAGTGACAACCGATAATTGGTCACTGGTCACTGGTCGCTGATTTGTGACTGCTCCACCAGCCGTCAGGAAGAAGAACGCCACCAAAAGTACGTACTTGTTCTAGAGTCATCAAGTACGTCCAAGCGATACCTAAAGGCGCTAGAGAAGTATCGTAGACTTCTATTTGCTGCCGATAATACTCGTTTTCGGCGATCGCTCTTTGCGGGTCATAATCTTCCAGCCAGTCAAGCTGCTGTAAAATCTCTGGATTGGCAAAAGAAAGGAGAAATCCATAAACTTTGAGACTGCCAGGAGTCATGGCTGGATATCCCAAAGGTAGATCGAATAATTGTCCCAATGCGATCGCCTCTTGTGCTGCCACTACATAATCCGCACAAAACTGTTGATAATTTGCCTCTCCAGGCTTGAGCGTACCATATACAAAGACTTTTATGATTTCGTCATTTGTCATCAGAGAACAGGGTGTAGGGTGTGGGGTGTGGGGTGTAATGAGTGGTGCGTGGTGCGTGGGAAGAATTCGGAATTAATGCGTGAATTTTGAATTTTGACTTCCCCATCACCAATTACCCATTACCCATTACCAGTAATTTAAAATATTGAGACAGACACGAACGCATCAATAGGAGTCTCATTCGTGGAGTCCCGTTATAATCCCGCAGCGATCGAGGAAAAGTGGCAAAAAGCCTGGATAGAACAAGGTATAGACAAGACTGAAGAAAATAAAGATAAGCCAAAATTCTACGCCCTATCCATGTTTCCCTATCCATCGGGTAGCCTGCACATGGGTCACGTCCGTAATTACGTAATTACGGATGTAATTGCTCGCCTCAAACGAATGCAAGGGTATCGGGTACTGCACCCTATGGGTTGGGATGCTTTCGGTTTACCCGCCGAAAATGCTGCCATTAAAAATAATATTCCCCCTGCTAAATGGACCCAACAAAATATCGTCCAAATGCGCGACCAGTTAAAGCGACTGGGGTTGTCGATTGACTGGGATAAAGAACTTGCTACTTGTTCGCCCGATTATTACAAGTGGACGCAATGGATCTTCTTACAATTCTTGCAAGCTGGACTTGCTTACCAAAAAGAAGCAGCCGTTAACTGGGACCCCGTTGACCAAACAGTATTGGCAAACGAACAAGTTGATAGTGAAGGGCGTTCTTGGCGCAGTGGAGCAAAAGTTGAGAAAAAATTACTCAAACAGTGGTTCTTAAAGATTACCGACTACGCCGAAGAATTGCTGCAAGACCTCGACCAATTGACAGGCTGGCCCGAAAGAGTCAAGCTGATGCAGGCTAACTGGATTGGGAAGTCTACAGGGGCATATTTAGAATTTCCCATAGTTGGTAGTTCGGAAAAAATCGGCGTTTTTACCACTCGTCCCGATACGGTTTACGGCGTTACCTATGTTGTTCTTGCGCCGGAACACCCTTTGACTCGTCAGGTGACAACACCAGACAGACAAGCTGCTGTAGAAGCATTTATCCAAGAGGTTGCAGCTGAAAGCGAATTAGAACGCATGGCTGAGGATAAACCCAAGCGGGGTATTCCTACAGGCGGAATGGCGATTAACCCATTTACAGGGGCGGAAATTCCGATTTGGATTGCTGACTATGTACTTTATGAATACGGTACTGGGGCAGTCATGGGAGTTCCCGCCCACGATACCAGAGATTTTCAGTTTGCTCAAGGTAATAATCTGCCGATTCAGGTTGTCATTGTGCCACCCAACAATGATGTAGAAACGTTACGTGTAACACCTCTACAAGAAGCATATACGGAACCAGGAATTATGGTGAATTCTGGTTCTTTTGATGGCACAGATTCAGTAAAAGGCAAACAAGCAGTCATTGAATACGCCGAGAAACAAGGCTGGGGTAAAGCCAGAATTCAATATCGCCTCAGAGACTGGCTGATTTCTCGTCAGAGATATTGGGGCGCACCCATTCCTATCGTTCATTGTCCTAACTGCGGTATCGTACCCGTACCAGAAGCAGACTTACCCGTAAGGTTGCCAGAAGATATAGAATTTACGGGTCGCGGTGGTTCGCCCTTAGCGCAGTTGTCAAGCTGGGTTAACGTACCTTGTCCCACTTGCGGCACTCCAGCGAAGCGAGAGACAGACACGATGGATACATTTATTGATTCGTCATGGTATTTCTTGCGGTATCCCGATGCCAAGAATGACAAGCAAGTATTTGATTCAGCACGAGTTAATGACTGGATGCCCGTAGATCAATATGTTGGAGGAATCGAACACGCGATTTTACACTTATTATATTCGCGGTTCTTTACCAAAGTCTTGCGCGATCGCCCGCAGGAAGGTGCCGAAGGCAATCGCAATTTGCTCAACTTTGACGAACCTTTCCAACGTCTGTTAACTCAAGGCATGGTTCAGGGATTGACTTATATGAATCCCAATAAAGCAGACAAAGATAAGTGGGTTCCCACCTCGATTGTCAATGCCGACGATCCTCGCGATCCACAAACGGGCGAACCATTAAAACTCGTCTACGCTACCATGTCTAAATCTAAGGGTAATGGTGTTGCTCCAGAAGAGGTGATAGCCAAGTATGGGGTAGACACCGCTAGAATGTTTATTCTGTTTAAAGCACCCCCAGAAAAAGATTTGGAGTGGGATGAAGCAGATGTTCAAGGACAATTTCGCTTTTTGAATCGGGTATGGCAATTAGTCACCGAGTTTGCCCAACAAGCAACTGTAAAAGAAACATCCATCAAAAATCCAAAATCCAAAATTGAAAAGGATTTGCGACGGGCGATTCATACGGCGATTCAAGCAGTTACCGAAGATTTAGAAGGCGAATACCAATTTAATACAGCGGTCTCTGAGTTAATGAAACTCAGCAATGCCCTGGCTGATGCAACGTGCAAAGATTCTCCAGTGTATGCGGAAGGAATTAAAACATTAATTCTCTTGTTGGCTCCATTTGCGCCTCACATTGCCGATGAATTATGGCACGCGATCGCAAACCAGGAATCGGTTCACAAACAGTCGTGGTTGAAAGCCGATCCAGATGCTTTGGTAGCAGATGAAATGACATTAGTAATTCAGATTAATGGTAAAACTAGAGGCACAATTCAAGTTCCCGCTCAAGCCGATCGACAAATGCAAGAAAAGCTAGCACGAGAATCGGAACCCGCGCAGCGATATGTTGAAGGCAAGGAAATTAAAAAGGTCATCGTCGTACCTGGAAAACTAGTGAATTTTGCGATCGGATAATTGATAATTGCCGAGCGAGCTTTTGTAGGTGGGCATTGCCCACCTTTTTGATTTTAAATATATATACAATTAAATATACGGAAATGAATTGCTAAATTCATTGCAGTAAAAAATGAAAAATTACTTTTATCCTCCTTTACCTAATACTTGTTTGATT
>NZ_PYCI01000111.1:0-22949 GCF_003015105.1 Chroococcidiopsis sp. CCALA 051
TGTTATTTTGGATGATGTTTTTTGCACCTAAACCCATCCCCCCGCGTGCTGCCAATCCCGCTCCCCCCGCTCCTTCCCCATTTGAGAGCGACGAAACAAGCCAGTTGAAGGCACAGCTAGCATTTCGGGATCAAGCCAGTCGGTTAGAAAAGCCAGCCGTGGTTCCACAACAGCCCGTTATCCGTGCAACTACGCCTGCACCACCTCAAGTTGTACGAGTTGCCGCACCGCCGCGAATTATTCGTCAAACCGTTCCGGTTGCTGCTGCATTACCGCCACAAGTCTTTTCTAGACCAACTCCAGTGCAGCAGCCAACTGTAGATCCATACGAGCGATGGAACCAACTAGCAACGGTAGGGCAACAGAGAGCTAAAGCGAGTGCTTTCCAACCGCCTGTAATGACTGCTAGCGCAGCCTCCAACGTTACGGTGACAACACCTATGACCGATTCGTTCGCTGCCTCCGCTCCGGTTGCAACAACTATGACCGATTCGTTCGCTGCCTCCGCTCCTGTGGCATATACTAGCCCCCTGCCTCAAAAGAATGCTATTGGGGTTGTTTCATTGGGCGGGGACGAACTAACCCAAACAACGCAGCCGCAATCGAGTGAATACTCGGCTGGAGAGCGCGGCATTTTGAGTCGCACAGCCACCGCTACTGCTGATGCTAAGCCAATGCAGGTACGTCTGGGGACTTCGGCAGCAGCGAAAGTCACCGTGCCGATGATTTGGTCGGGAGGCGATCGCAACTCTCAACCGAGTCAAGGGCAAGTCAATGCCGGACGGTTTGCCGTGGAACTATCCCAAGATGTTTTAGCAGCAGACGGGCGCGTTGCACTACCGAAAGGCACTGTATTGATTACCGAAGTCGATGCGGTGACAAGCAACAGAATGGTCTACCAAAGCGTAGTGGCTGTAATTTATACCACCCGCACGGGCGAGATCCGCCAGCAAACAATTCCGAAAAACAGCATTTTAATTCGCGGACGGGACAACCTACCCTTAATCGCTCAAAAGTTACGCTCTAAAGGCTCGAAGACTACCAAGCAGAACATAATGGCTGGTTTGTTGAGTGCGGTAAGTAAGGTGAGCGAACTGGCAAATCGCCCCCGCAATCAATCTTCTTCGGTAATAACTAGTGGCGGATTCAGCCAAGTCATATCCAATACCAGTAACCCCAAACCCAATCTACTTGCAGCAGCGGCAGAAGGCTTTTTCGGAACGACTGCCAAGCGTTTTTCTCAACGAGCCGAGCAAAACGCCCAAGAAATCCTGGCTCAACCGGATGTGCTAGTCGTACCGCCACAAACTTCAGTCTCCGTATTTTTCAATACTTTCTTTCAAGTCGTCCCTTGAGTGTTATCTATGAGTAGAAATCTGAGAAAAATTTGTTCGCTCGTTGCGGCTTTGTCAATTGCAAGTGCGATCGCGAATCCTGCCAGCGCCCAGCAAGCAGCAATGATTACCGTCACTGCCGACCGAAGCCAAGGGTTAACAGGTAAAGCACCCTCCGTGCAAGTCTGGGCGGGAAGAGCTACAGCAATTGATTTTTCCCAAATCGGAGAGCGGATCGTACA
Source organism: Chroococcidiopsis sp. CCALA 051 (assembly GCF_003015105.1). Classification (NCBI taxonomy): domain Bacteria; kingdom Bacillati; phylum Cyanobacteriota; class Cyanophyceae; order Chroococcidiopsidales; family Chroococcidiopsidaceae; genus Chroococcidiopsis; species Chroococcidiopsis sp. CCALA 051. The sequence goes on from NZ_PYCI01000111.1 coordinate 1,577, forward strand.
AGTCTTTCTAGCCGATCCCAGTCGGATCGTTTACGCCAGTGACGCGCCAGTAGAAAGTGGCATGGCAACCACCGTTTTCCTACGCCAAATATCGCCCCTCAATTTTCCTAACTTAACTAGAGCTTACGTCACCAATCTATTTGTCAAAACTCAGGCGGCTAACGGACAGCTACACCTCCATACCTTCAACGTTATGCCTGGGCAAAAACAACCGACCTATAGCGGCGTAGCGATCGCTCCGGCTCGTAGGTCTGCTGGCAGCTTGACGACGTTGCAGGTTGGTTCGTCTCGCCCTGCCACGCTAGAGGATATCGAACGCGGACTAGGAGTGGCACTGCGTCAAGGATATACTTCAGCAGCCGATCCCGTAGTGAATAAAGTGAGGGATTTTCTTGCCATAGCGCGGAACGAGACTGGTGGTAGATCGCTAGTCGAAATTGCACAAGCACAGCAACTCTCTCCGGCGGTGCTGACTCAATTAGGGCAAATGGGGATCGAATCTCTAGCTACTCCCCCCACCAGGGGGCAAGTCACCCCAATAGCGAGAGCGGTTGCAAACCCTAACGCGAATGTTGCTCCCGTCCCCAGACCGTCCGCCGTGCCAGTGGCGAAATTCACGCCCGTCAAGCAGGCGATCGCTCCGACAACAGCACAAAGGGCGACTGTTACCAACTTGCCTTTAGTGCCGATACCGCCAAAAGTTGCCAGTCATAGCGTACTGCCGAGTAGAAATACAGCAGAACGCACTCCAGTTGTCGCTTCATCTACGACAAGAACGGCTAAGTTTTCTCAGTCCGCAATTGATGACATGAATGCCCTCAGAAGAGGACTGCAAGTAGCTCGCAGCAAAAAGCAACTTAACTACGGGACTACGAAATGGAAACAAGCGCAGACAGCCATTGTGTTGTTGGGTCAGGGCAAGAGTAGAGAAGCAGCTGCCCGTAAAGCTGGGTTGCCAATTGAAATCCTCGCGCAACTAATACAGTGGGGACAATAATTTGGCGTATGAGTAAATGCTATCCAGTTATTATTTATCCTAGTTTAATTATTAAGTTTATCGCTCAAAATCCCCTGCCAACTGTTAATAACAAGCGGTTAAACGACCGAAATAGAGTTGAGCCTCAAGCCATTAATAGTATTTTTCATGCTAGGTCTAAGTCTAAATTCAAAGTTTTATGGTCGATTGCTGGCTTAATTATCGGAAGTACGATTGTTTTTTCCTTTGCTTTACTTTCTCCTACTTGGTTGATTGGATTTAGTTGGGGGGCGATATTGCTGGGAGGCTACTGCTTCTGGACTAGCACTCAAAAAATAATTACTCCTACTAAGACTTCTATCAAAAAGACCGAAGTGAAAACAAATCCATCAATCGGATTGCAATCGCTCGAACGCGAACGACAACTGCGACAATTACTAGCGAATAAAGTTGTGACCCCAGAGCGAAAAAGTTTGGCTCAAACGGGCGTGTCCGAGCCAAGTTTTTATCAGATTCTTCAGCAGACGTTTTCCAATATAAAACAAGGGTTAGAATTTGAGATTTCAGGATTTGCACATCCTTATTCTGCTGACTTTGCCTTGCAGCATGAGAGCGGTCTGTGTATTGATATCGAAATAGACGAACCCTATGTAGGCGATACTAAAGCCCCGCATCATTGCCTAGACCAAGGAAAAGACGATCTGCGAAACGAATTTTTTACTAGCGGTAATTGGATAGTCATCCGCTTCAGCGAGTTACAAGCAGTCAAATATCCTCAAAGCTGCTGTAAAGAAATTGCCAAAGTGTTAGCGAGAGTAGCAGGCGATCGCGTTGCGTTGTCAAAGCTGCAAGGAGTGCCAGATTTACCTCCAGATCCAATGTGGACGATAAAACAGGCGCAGAAAATGGCACGAAACGATTATCGTCAAACTTATTTACCCAGTTTAACTAAAAGCTAATTTTAAATTCGATTGCATTTAAGTATGTCAGTCTTACTATCAAAATTCCAAGATTTACCAGTTTTACTCACTCAAGGGCAATCTTTAGTTGCTGTCGAAGCACCTCTAACCGAACGAAACAGAATTTTGCAATTTCTCAGACAAATTGCTCAAGAGAGACAGTTACCCTTATTCTTTTGGAATCAAGGTTATAGCAAACTGCAACAGGTAGTGATCGCAAATTCGCCCACACCTAGAATTGAATTCTCATCCACAGAGATTGAAATTTTACCTACATCTAATAGCGGTTTGCATTGGTTGCTAGAAAATGACCGACCTGGAATCTTCGTATTTGAAGGAATGCTGCTGCCAAATGATGTAACTGGCACTTTTTCCCAATCTCAAGTAGCACTCCTTGCCAACTTAGCCTACCAACTAGCACTGTCAACGAGAAAGCAAGTCCTGGTGTGTTTGGATGGTTACGTCGATTTACCTTTAGAGTTAGTACCGTTAATCCCCGTATTAGTCGATCGGTTGCCCGAAACTGGGGCGGTGCAACTGCTTTGTTCTCAATTCTGTACTGCTCGTTTACCCGATGTTAACTCAAACGAACTGCGTTTCTTAGTGCAAGCTAGTTTGGGGCTGCCATTGGGCGAGTTAGAAATGGTATTGCAACGTGCAATTGGACTAGCTGATACTGCTGGCAAATTGGCTGCTGCCGTACTGCAATACAAGAAAACTAAATTGCGCGGACAAGGAGTTGAGTTTATTTCCGAGCCTGACGTGAGTGCAGCAGGCGGTTTGGATTTGCTTGATGCCATGCTCGACCGCGCTGCTGCTTTACTAAGACCAGAGGCAGGCGAACATAATCTGCGGTTTCCCAAAGGTTACATTCTCTGGGATCCGCCAGGAACGGGTAAGTCGTTGAGTGCGAAGCTAGCAGCTAAGAAGATGGGCGTGCCGATGGTTGCCTGTGACTGGGGTGGGCTGCGCGGTGCGTCTGCCCACGAATCTCGCCAGAACTTGCGCCAATTTTTACAGTTTTGCGATTCTCAAGGAGATTCTGGCTTAGTTGTTTACTTCGATGATTTCGACAAAGGCTTTGCTGGATTTGACTCGGATAGCGATGGCGGCATCTCTCGACAGCTAGCCGGAAAATTGCTGACTTGGATGCAAGAACATACAAGCAAAGTGTTGGTTCTAGCGACAGTCAACCGATTAGAATTTCTCCCGCCTGAATTGATTCGTCGTTTCGATGACATCGTGTTTGTAGATTTACCCCACGCTGGCGCTCGTTATGAAATTTTCAAGTTGCACTTAGCTAAATATTTTCCCGATCTGGAATTGAGCGAAAAAGATTGGTGGCGCTTGCTGAGAGAATCGCACCTTTTAACTCCAGCTGAGATTGGCAACATGGTACGCAAAACTGCTGAAGAAGCATTTTATCGTCATACCAAGTGCTATCAACCAGAAGAAGTAAGTGGAAAAGCTTTAGACGTTACGGTGAGGGATTTTATAGAACAACGCTATTTATTTACTCCATCAACGATTAGAGACGAGGACAAAATTATCGACATTCGTAATAAGGCAACATATGCGCGTCCGGCTACTAGTCCCGACCGCTCTCGTTGGGCGAGGGAGCCACAACCCCTGTTTGGCGCTCCATCTTCACAATAACTTTTGAGCAGAATCGCTATTAATTCGACCGCAACAAATTAAGTCAAGGAGGCAATCATGCACGAGCCAAATCAAGCTTATGGGAATTACGAATCTGATAGTTCTGGTTGGGAAACTAGTAATGGTTATGGGGGTGATTCAGGTTATGGAGGTGATTTAAGTTATGGAGATAATAGCGAACTCACCCAGCAGCAGAACGCTTGGGGTGCTAAAGAGACAGCATTTAATCCTGATTCTATTACCAATCCATATGTTGAGAATCTTTATGAAGTCAACTTTTTTGACAATGCCTACACTGAAACATTTTCTAATCCTAATCCCACTCACGGTTACAACAACCATAAATCTAGTAGTTCTGGGTTTGAATTAGAGTAATCTATCGCTGCTTTCTAAATTTAGCGGTTATCTAGAGTCATAACCGCTACTTCTATTATTGATTTGATTAAATATTATTAATTAATCGTGCTGAAATTTATATTTGTTTGCTTATATTTGTGTGGCATCAATCTGAAAAAAACTTGGTTGTTTCATCGCCGTAGTCGGTTTATCTTAACTGCTTGGCTATCTTTTTTACTAACAGTATTTAATCCTACATTATTGCTCTTGTCCGCTCCTCCCACTCAAGCGGCAGTCGTTTCTAATTTGCCCCTGCGAACGGTGGCGACTAATTCAAACGATTCGTCGTCGCCAGTTTTACTCCCAGACTGGCAAAGCATTTCCTTTAGCTCGATGCCACCAATTGGGGAGAGTGGCAGCATTGACCTACCTACTGGTGGGATACGACAGTGGACGGCAGGACAGACACCGGACAAATATCTGCAACTAGGGGACATTGACGAAGCGCTGCGTCCCGACCTAGCTAGCTTGTCTAGTATCGCTCAGATGGTGAGCAATCTAAACCTGAAGCAGACTGCACTAAATAGTTTTCCGCTAGCAGGGCAACAAACGCTGAAGCATTTGGCAGACATCGTGCCTTCTTTAGCTGGGCTATCTATCGATCGCATCCCGCCCGTCGCCACCTTGCTGTCTTCAAGCGGCATGGCACTGCCAAATACTAGCACCACTTTATCTAACCTATTGCAACAATATCCCCAATTAGGGAATTTGCAACTAAAATCCATCGACCTATCGAAGTTTTCTATTCCTAGCATTCCCAATCTCGACCTAGTGCAGTTGGGTCAGTTTAAAGACTGGCAAAGTTCATTAGTCGATCGAGTCCCAGGTTTGAAAGACTTGCCTCTAGCTTATTTTCCCCAACCGTTGACCGAACTAGGGGATGTTGTTGCCAGGATTGATTCTATTTACAGCAAAGCAGAACGAGAACGCCAGCGGACGGTTTCTGGCTCGAATGCAGTCGGCTTCTCTTACCCTTGCTCTGGACAAGACTGCGCTTACATCGAACTGGACGACTTAGAAAATCAAGGCAGGAATACTCATAGTTCGTTTGAGGGACGTTCTTGGATTTCAGGTAAATATCAAAAAGTTCCTGGTGGTAGTGGTTGCCTCAAGTGGGTCAATGGTGGCAAAGAACCTACAGGTCGCCATCCCTTCGGCAAGGCATTTAAAGTCGCGGTGATGGAACCGGACGAGAAGACTGACACCGTAAATACGGCTTTGTTCTTCCGCTTTAAAAACTTATGCGGCGCTACCCCTTACTTTGTCGGTCCAGTACCATTTATTACTTACAGTCTCAACGACCCGATTTTTGTCGGTATTTGGGATGCAGATAAAGACAGTAATTCTGGTACTGCTACTCCCAGAATTACTTCAACTACCTCAAAAGAAACGCAGCCAAGTTCTACTACTCCATCTGCTGCTGACTCCACCCAGCCCGAACCTCAAGATTGCAACGATGCCAACTTCGATCCGACAAATATAGTCCAAAACGTCGCTATAGACGCGCTAGCCGACGCGATCGCTACGACCGAAAGTGATGCTGTCTACGATGCGATCGGTTCATTTACCGTAGCTGACCGAGGACAAAATCGAGGTCGAGCCTTGGGTATGTATCAAATGATGAGTTACGAGCCGAGCGTAGTAGCTGCGGTCAGTCGGCACTCTGGAGGCGATGCTTGGCTCAAAGACTTAAGCAAGGGCAAGCAACCAACTAAAGACGAATTGCTGACTTACTTCCCACCTGCCGATCAAGAAGCGGTATTCCGCCAGTTTATTAAGAATAAGATTGAGACAACAGCAGCCGAAATTGACCCGACGACTGGCGAGCTGTTTACAGGCGATCGCCTCGTGCAACGGGTGGCACAAAAGTATTTTGGCGGCGATGCTTCCCATGTTGATAGCGGCGCAACTGATAGTTTTGGACGGTTAAACACTTATACCTATGGGTTGAATGTCTCACAACAGTACTCCCAGCAGCTTGGATTAGCAGACAACTCGGTTCCTTGTACGACAGTTAATGATTCGACTGATAGTGCAGGCACTACTACTAACGTTAAAGAATTATCAACCAAACTCCCAACAGCTTCTAACACTAAGAAATCTAATACAAGGAGTGGAGCTAGCAGCAGAACTACTTCATACCCAGATCGCCAAACCCTGCTAGCTTATATTTCTCCGGCAGATTTGCTCGATTATTTTGGTCTGACCTATGACGTAGTTGAGCGGATGTACATCGAGCTGAATTACAAGGAAGGGCAAGAGAAAGATTTTGCCCTCCTAATGAATGCTATTGCTACTGCCCTCGATGCTATTGGTGTTGTAGTACCAGGTGCAGGTGGAGGAGGTACGAGTTTCCGCGCAGCAATGGCAGTGGCTCCTGGTTCAGCAGCAGCAATCTGGCGAACTATCCCTGCTGCCGCCAAGCAGAGAATATATGCAGAAGTAGCTAGAACTTTACGTTGGTCTTCAGCTAGAGCTGTCCAGATGACTAATGCATTCTTCAGCGCGATGAATGCGGAAGGGGAAGCAGGGGGAGGTAGTGAAAGCTCTAGTTCTTCTGGTGGTACGAGAGATTCTGAAGTAAGAGATCTGCTAGCACAAGGCGATCCAGTAGTGAAAGCAGCGATCGAGAGAGCAGGCGCTACACCAAACGGTACTTCCAGAATCAACACGCTCGTAAGAGCAATGAAGAAAAAGCCTGCTATACCTCAATCATTCAAAAGAGGAAAGCTTTTCGGGAAAGGTAACATAAATAATGTTTACGAAATGGAAGGTAATTCAACTCTACTCATCAAACCAGGAAGAGATGCCGCATTAGCTAGAGAAGCAGAGGCAATGGTAGAAATGGAAATGTCAGGTATTCCTACTGTTTTTGTCAAGAAGACAGTGGATAACGGAGAGCCAGCTTTGATCCTTCAAAAAATAGACGGAAAAGGAAGTAGAAGCATTATTGGTGCGCCAGGAAAACCCTTAAACCCACCTCAAAATACAGAAGTAGTAACACAAAAAACTTTAGACGATTTAGAATTAATCTACCGTCAGTTACAAAAGAATAATTTTAACATAGGAGACTTTCAATTTATCGTTAGAAAATCTGATGGAGCAGTATTTGTAAACGATCCTACTGCTATTCAAAGAGGAAAACCACCAGGTGTATATATTGAGAATATCATTCAAAGTATCAGAAACATTGTGACAAACAAGAATTAGGAGAAGCGACTGATGTACGATGAAAATCAATGGCTACCATTTTTACCATCTCGACAAAAAGAAAATCTGGCTCAAGCTATTGGTAGACGATTACTAGAAGTCGAGCGAATTTTTGGAGTCAAGCCAGAACAATTCTTGAAAAATTCCTACTATAAAGACGCTGATTTCTTTGTCTATAACTCAGGTTCAGTTCAACTGTGGTTTGAAGGAAATCTTACCCACGCTCTAGCTATGTACCCAGAGCAATTCTCAATCGCACTTTTACCGGAAATCTTCTCGGCAACCGAGTTTGGTAAGCATTATTGTTCTTATCGACTTGACAAAATTGACGAACGACTAGCTCCAAAATCATTAAGAGATTGTCTCGGACAGGTTTGTGAGGATGTTCGTATCTGGACTTTTACCGATGATTTTGTTACTGATGAAGTTAGTGAAGCTGGGATATCCTATTTATTATCCAATGGTAAAGAATTAAGTTATTGCATCTATCTGCATGACGATTTAAGTAATGATTATCTACTAGTAGACTTTGTTTATCCTCAAGATAAAGTAGCCAATTGTTTTTCTTTAAGATCTCAAAAATACATTGAACCATATACTAGTATTTCTTCAACTTAATCTGAAAAATATTTAGATTAATACTAGCGAGCTGCGAGCTGCTAGCAATATTTACTACGTCCAATCATAAACAGCACCAAGCTCATTAATTTTACCTTTAAGGTGTTGAAAAGTTTCATTCGAGTGAATCATCTTCGATACGGTGTAAGGAATGGCATTTGGCAGAACTGCTAAGATCGATTTGACACCTCTACTATTCATAGAGTGAACGATAACGCGAGCATTCTTACTAGGAGAATGCTTGAGAGCTTGTGCGACTTCCAATCCTTTACGTTCTCCACGAAGGTCGTAATCGAGAGAGATAATATCAAAAGTGTAAGCGTGAAGCAGCGTAATTGCACGCTCTACTGTATCAACTAGTATCCAAGCGTGTGATTCATAAAGCGAGGTTAGTACTTGTTGGCGCTTGCCAATATCCTCAACTAGCAGTACCCTAAGTGGTGAATTTAATTGAGATAATCTATTGATATCGTTTTCTTTTTCTAGACGCATTATTAACTCTTTCTATTCTCTACTCGTATTAATCATTGAACTTAAAGCGTTAGCGATTTTAAACGATTTAGACAGATTATATTAGCTTGTACTATCAATCTCTGTTAACCAAATCAGAAAAAACTGAATGTTGGTAATAGCAATAGTAACTAACTATTGTTTTCGATGGCATTTGGGATGGATTTAAAAAACTATTCCAGACTGTAGGAAGAATCAAAAAATATGCAGATTTATGAATCCTAAAAAACAGATTGTCGTTCGCTGGTCGCTACCGATGATACCAGTCTACGATAACCTCCACGAACAGATCTCGCGTCCGCTGGTTCTTCTAGATGGAGTTGTAGGATTGGATGGCTCGGATTTAGTTAAAGTTTCTCATGAAGGGAAAATTATTTGGCGCTGCCCACACAATTGGGGATTTTGGGCGTCGCCTGTAAAACTAGACGATGACACGATCGCTTGCGCCAGCGGTAATAATCAGCTCCACTTCATCGATCGAGTAGGTAAAGTCATTCAATCTTTTGAATTGCCCACCTCAATCAGTACAGAAATACTGGTCAGCAATAGCGATTTATGGTTTGGTATGGGGGCTTATGATTGCGAAGTTGTGCGGTTCTCTTCTAGAGGCAGCATTATTTATACCCAGTCAATAGCAAAGGACAAAGGACTCCGGCAACCTCTAGCTTGGGGTGTGAATGGAAGTATTTGGGCGGCTACAGACCAAAGCCTAGTAAGGCTCGATGCACAATCGGGAAAGATTCTAACTTGGCTAGGAGATGAAAGGGGTAGATTTGGCTGTATTTCTGGAGCAGTAGCTAGTGCTGGCGGTACTCTTATTGTGGCAGCTCTACCAGAGCAACCCTGTGCTGTTGTTAAAGTAGCAGATGACGGTACAATACTAGCTAAATACCCAATACCAAACCTTTTGCGGGCAAGGCTCCTCGCTGACCCTTCAAATGGAGCGTGGATTGTCGGTTCCACTGTTTCAGTCTGGGAGCCACCTACAGACTCAGACCGGACTTTCATCATCTGCACCACGCCGGACGGCAAACCAGAGGCAATTACAGAAGCTCCTGCTAGGAGATCGGTTGAGGCTACTATAGATCCAGCTGGTGCTTTTTGGGTAGGAACATACAGTTACGAAGATATGGACGATAGTGAAGTTGGCGAACTAGCTGTTTACGAAGGTGCAGCTATTCCTAGCATGACATGGATGCCTAACCCTCTAGCTGGAGTAGGTGCGCCAGTCCTAAACCCAGATGGAAACAGTGGAGTTGTAGCAACATCCAAAGCTTTAGTAGCTTTCACAATTGAAAATACGTAACAATCTCGCGCTCGAATTCTCCTAGCACAAACCATAATAGAGTAGGATAGTTTACTCAACACCCATTCCTAGTTGTCTGGCTACTTTTTGGCTTACTGGAAACACGCGCTCCTCTGGTAGAGGTGGTAAGTCTTTTTGCTTTCACCATAGTACCAACTTGATGAACAAACTCTGTTATCTTGAATCTGCTGACACCACTCGTACACATAGCGTCGAACCGCTGCTCACTGACGACTATTGGACATTTTAGTAACAAAATAGAAGAGCATATTAGGCGTATAGAAGATTGACTCATTTACTAAAAATATGTTAGTAGTTCTTCTATTTATCAAAATTTTATAATTTTCCGTAAAAATTGTCTTTGATATAAACTTTAGAACAACTTTCAGTAGACATACTGACATATATTACTATTTCAAGAGATATTAGAGAATATCGAGTACTGGCTTTTGCTTTAAAATATAGATGTTTCTTTTCAACGAGTCTAAATTAGACTTAAAAGTACCCTCTTTCAAGCTAGTAAAGTTTGTATTTTTTTTTCGGATAAGTTTAGCTGTAACTCTTCTAATTGGAGTCTTGTTTTTATCTGGTTGCAGTAGTGCGAATAGTGCAGTTGCGTGGCAGTTAGTAGGAAACAATTCCAATTTAGTACCGCTAGCCAGACAAGCTGTTACCGAAAATACTGAGCTAAGTTTGGATGACTCTGCAAGCGTTCTAGTGATGAATTTATCCACTAACAAGCAGAAAGGGCAAGAGTTATTTTTACTTGACTATAATACTGAATCTTTGTGCGGTCGGCGAGGATGTTTATATTCAATTTATTCACGACAAGGACAGACTAGCAAATTAATTTGGTCTGAGTATTTACAACCAAACTTACCTCCAGGGGTGAATTTATTTACCTTGGTTTGGGAAGACTCTAATGCTTCCGGCTTTCCTTGTCTAGACGTGAAGCAATTGAATGGAAATCGCTTGCAGAAATTAGTTTATTGTTTTGACGGCAATAATTACCGACTGGTTAGCCGCGAATTATTTAACAAAACTTATTAGATTGAATGCAGCATCGCACTATTGCTCAGCAACCCGTAGCGAAGTCTATCGAGCTGAATCAAATTATTAAACAGTTCCAGAATCCTGAAGGATTAACACTATTAGGCAGTTTCGTATTCCTGATTTTGTTAGCTTCTTTTGGCGGTGGCAAGAAAGGCAAGATCTCCACTGGTAGAGTCGTGGGGATGGCTGAAAAGTTATCTGCAACTAATTTAGCACTGAAGCAAATTGGAGAGCGCAAGCACGACCGAGTTTGTCTGTGGTGCGGTTCGCCTCAGTACTGGTGGAAGGGAAAGCAGCTCAACGGTTTGGTGAGGGGAACGGTAGCGAGATTTCAAACCGTGCTAGGGTCTTCTCCTACAGTTTGGCTACCCCATGCCGAACGCTCTACTCTCGTTTTGGGCGCTCCTGGTTCGGGGAAGACCTTTGGCACGATCGATCGCATGGCAGAAAGCTGCATGGTGCAAGGGATTCCTCTGATCGTCTACGACAAGAAGGGGGATCAGATGCGCTTGTTAGCACCGCTAGCCGCACGCTACGGATATCAAGTGCGGATTTTTGCTCCTGGCGAACCCTACAGCGAAATCATTAACCCGCTCGATTTTATGGAGAATCAAGAGGATGCGGTGACGGCAGCGCAAATAGCTCAAGTGATTAATGCCAATGCTAGTGGGAGCGGCAAAGGCGACGACTTCTTTTCCAAAGCTGCCGATCTATTGGCAAAAGCGTTGATTCAGCTAGCAAAGAGTAGCGACTGTCCAGATTTGGCTACGGTTTACAGCATTCAGTCTGTGGATGATTTTATCAACAAGCTTCACGCTGCCGTACAAGCAGGTAAGGTATCGAAATGGGTTGCAGCTAGCTTTCAACAATATCTCAAAGCTAGGGATAGCGAGAAGACAGTAGCGAGTATCGATACGACTACCGTAGGAATCTTTTCTGGTTTTATTGGGCGGAGTTTGCTGCCTTGTTTTATTGGTAAAAGCACGATCCCGAATAAGCTAACTGGTCGGCAGATCCTCATCTTCAAATTGGACGATGCACGTAGAGACGTGGTAGGACCACTGCTGGCAGCGGCTTTACACATGACGATCGTGAGTAACTTGTCTTCTCCTCGCCAAGACCCAATTGGAATTTTCATTGACGAATTACCTTCTCTTTACCTGAAAGCACTACCGCAGTGGATCAACGAATATCGCTCTAACGGCGCTTGCTTTGTCTTGGGTGTCCAAAGCTTGGAACAACTAGCTAATGCTTACGGCGAGAACTTAGCAGCAGCAATAGCCAGTGCTTGCAGTACCAAAGTCCTTTACAATCCAGCTAATTACGCTACAGCCGAAAAGTTTTCCGACTCTTACGGTGACAAAGAGTTTATTGTCAAAGAGCGTTCCACTTCTAATTCTAAAGAAGGTCGTTCCGTTACCTGGACTGAGCGACTTGAGACAATGCCAATTCTGACTGCTGACCAAATTCTGCGCTTTCCTCCAGGGAAGTGCGTCATCACCAATCCTGGTTACAGTTGGGGTGGTGAAAGTTCTATTCCCTATCCACTGACGATCCCGATTCCCAAGTCAGACCGTACTAGAATTGAGCAAAGCATTCGTCTTTGGAACGAGCAAGTCCAGCCCAGACTGATTGCTAGAGCCAAGCTTTGCGATCCCGATGGATTAGATGAAGCAATCCAACTACGCCAACAGGTTGCCGAGCAACTGCTGGCTGTCTCATCCAGTCATAAAGATCGGGTGGAACCACAAGAGGTAGAAGAAGTAGAAGAAGTAGAAGAATTGGTTACACCTGGGGACGGTTGGTAGCTGTAGCTATTGAGCCTGCCGCCTTCTGACGTTTGAGAAAAATTTGGCTCTGTCCTCAAATCTTGCTAGCAATACAGGCAGCGCGATCGCTCTTAAGCTCTGTCGGCTTTCTCTAGCAATGTTTCTATTTCTTGTAGCTTTTGGCGCATGACCTGGCGAAGTTCCTCCAAAGAGCTACGCGGGCTATCTTTTAATTGTTTGACTTGCAGTTTTTGATATTGCTTAATTGCCCGATCAACTTGGCGATCGCTATGACTTTCATTTTGGCTGTACTGTTTGAGCGTTTTCTGCACCAAGGAACGGATTTGTTCTAGTGAAAGCTTGTCCCCAATTGCTTCCTGTGTTGCTTGAGTGCGAATGACTAAAGCTGTATCTTCGTCTGTGTTGAGTCGCGCTGCCGAAAGTTTGGATAGTTCTTTGACTTTACTGCTCTCCAATCCCTCTGCTTGGATTGCCTGCTTAAGGTCAGCTGGCAGTTTGAGTAGGGGAAAGATATTCGTGTTGACAGACGAAGGATTTAACTGTTTGCCGAGAATGACTGCTAAGATTTTTTGTTCCAACTCGCTACTTAAACCTGCTATTTCCAACCACTTTTGTTGAGTTTCTGCATCTGCAACCCGAATTTCCTCAAAATCCTGCACTTTCCCACTTCGTTTCAAGCGTTGGACAGCGGCATTGAGGATACTTGGAATTTCGTCTTTTCGCTCCTCCATTTCTGGATACTTGTAAGCGAGCAGCCCAATTAATCCGTTGGCTAAATCTAATCCATGCAAGCTTTGAGACTGCAAGCTAGTCGTCAACTGGCGATCGAAGATTTCAGTTGCGCTCAACCCGCTTTTGAGCAAATAAACTGCTTGAAGCGTCCTTTTTTCTGCTAATGGAGCGGCACGCCAGCGCAACTCCCCATCAAACAGCTTGTACCATCCCTCTTGAGGGATCACGATGATGGGAGATTGCTGCCCTTCTTCGCGCAAGCTTTTTGCTCTCGACTGCACCAGCCATTGAGGAAATACAGTTCTCGGCTGAGCCGGATCGGGTCGAATCGACTCGATCTCAATTTCATGCACTCCTCCCCGCTCTGCCAGTTTAGCTGTCAGTTCCTCAATTTGCCGTTCTAACTTGGCTCGAACTTCAGCATTCGTTGCTGTTGCCCGCAGTTGTGCGATTTCTGCTTCCAACTCCTCTACTCGGTCTTGGAGTTGAAAAATTTGCCGCGACTGTCCTGTATTAGCAAACAACTTTTCCATTTCAACTGGTTTTTTACTCACCACCATTTAAACCTCCGCGCTTCTTAAGCTGTTATTAACTCGATTGTTTGCTTGACGATTGGCTCGAAATCTTGAGTAAACGGACAACTAGGACGGTAGACGTGTAAGGGCAACCCAGCCCCCGATGCTCTCAAGTAATAGCTGCTTTCGCGAATCTGGGGAAAACAGTGGATGTCGAGGGCTTGGATTTGATAGCTCAGCGTCTGTTCCAAGGCAATGTCTTGGCGTTGATTTCCCTTTTTATCAAGTCCCAAAATGTCTCGGTGAGTTCCTTCTTGCAGATCTACCCGCGAAGGCACAAACCCTAAAATTTGCGGTCTGGGCTTTAGCCTTAATTCTCTGACTTTGGTGTAGTACCAATCTACTAAACTCGCCAACGAACCACTATCTTTCCACTCCGGTTTAATTGGTGCTAGAACGTGAGTACACGCTGCTAGCGCCAGCAATCCCATCGGTTCTAATGAAGCTGGAGTATCCATAATAATTAGATCGCTGTCGAGTGGATAGTCCTCCAGCCGATCTTGGAGCGTATAGTGTCGGCGATCGTAAGCATACAGTTCGGCGTAAGATTCTTCCAATGCTCCTCCGCCTTGGATAGCCGTAACTGTCGATACGTGTTCCGTCCAGAGTGGGATGAGTGGATAGTTGCCCTGAAAGTCTTTTTTCAGCACGGCAGCCAGAGATTTTTCTGGAGGTGTGGGGGGTAAGCCGCCGAATATACATAACGAACCGTTATGGTCAAGCTCGATTAGGGTGACTTTATACCCTCTTTTGCCGATTGCATAGGCTAAATGCGTTGCTAGCGTCGTCTTCCCCGAACCTCCAGCATTGGAACAAATGGCTAGGCGTATTTGTCTTCGTGCTGGTTTAATTTTCATAATTCCCCTTCAAACTTTCAAGCTGACAAGAGCGAGAAATCCACTTGTGTCTCGCTTTCAGATTTACTGCTGACTTCTGTTGCAATAACCAATATAGAAATTTAGCTCGACAGGTCTGCGCCCCTACTACTCTTTGTCTCAGCCTCGTCGCTTCTTGCTCGCTCGCGCTTTTTCTACCGCTCTCTCCAAGTAATTTCCTCTTTCTCTGCCACCATAACGTTATGGTCATCTATCTGGGCTTGCTCCAACCATAATGTTATGGTCATTATATCCACCGCTCGTATGCTGTCAACTGTTTCTTGGATATCTCAATGGCGAGCAGCAAGTAATTTAACTAACGCCGCTCCCAATATTGAAAAACTACTCTTGCTTTGATTGCATGAAGCCATCAGACATCATGCATCATCTCTTCTAAATCTCAGTAGCTCAAGGCATAGCGGCACCACCCCACATTCGGTAGGATGATTTCTAATTGAAAATGTCGCCCCTTAAAGGGATGCTGAGGGTTCATGGAGGCAGGATTAACTCTTCACAGAGAATACACTACCTGCTCAGCATCGATTTTTGCAACACAGCCTACGTGTCATATTTTGCACAGATGTCGGCTTTTCTCAATTCTGGCTTGGCTATTTCTCTTCAAACTCTTCATCATTTCCTTCATCCTCACCGATTGCCTTCAAGTAAGCCTTGGCAGCAGCTTGCTTGAGCGATCCCTGCGTATAGCGTCTGTAGACCTTATCCGTCTTAATCCCCATCAACTCCTTTCCGTATAGAGGATCGACACCCGCTCGTGTAATCGTATTGCCAAAAGAATGCCGAAAATGGTGAGGTTTTAACTCCTCTACCGTCGCGATCGCCGCCAATTTCTTCACCATTTTGTAGAGTCCGTTGTATCCCAGTCGCTCTCCACAATGCTTGGGATCTTGGCACACAAACATGGGGCGATCGCTCGTCGGAGTAAATATCCCCCCAACAGAGCGCCGCCACTCCAAATAAGCTTCTAAGTGTTGTCTTGCCTCTCGGCTCAAGGGAACTTCGCTCACGTTCTGCCCTTTGGAACGATGTACGAGCAACCTCTTTCCATTCCAGTGCTTGACATCCAAGGCTGATAATTCAGAAGCCCTTAACCCATGACTGAGAATAGCAACGATCGCCCGATCTCGAATGCAGGTCGCTCCCTCGCGATCGAGTACCTGCCAAATCTCAGCCATGTCATCCTTGTCAATGTCTAGAGCTTGTGGCTCTTCAACCCGCTCTTTGCCAATCGCATCAGTCGGGAGAGGTTGGTTGACTGGGAAGCCGTTACTGCGCCGCAGCCATTGGTAAAACGAGCGCAAAGTATCGAGCGCGTGGTTAATCGAGGTAGGCTTTAGCCCCTGCTGCTTCAGTTGGGTGCGGTACTTGCCAAGATCGCTAGCTGTTACGTCCAGCCAAGACTTGTTGCACCAGTGGATAAATTTTTTCAGTTGCTGCCGATACGAGCGCTGAGTGTTCTCCGCCTTCCCCGTCTGCCGCAAGAATTCTTCAATCTGCCAATGGCGCAAGTCCGCAAGAGTGTCTGTTGGCTCTTGGCGCGATCGCTCCTGCTGTCGTCCGCCATCCAGGGGAACGATAACGATGGGCAGAATGGGGTCGGAAGAGGAAAGATCGCTCATGGTTAGGTAAAGATAACTTCACTTATCTTTCTTAGATTATTCTCAGAATATTAGCAGACCACAGAGGTGATAAGCTAGAGAAAATTCAAGACCGCGCTTCATCCCATGAGCCTGCAACTGTCTATTCCCGACGAAGTATTATCTGCTATCCGGCTGCCGGAAACTCGGATTGAGAAAGCTTTACTACAGGAGTTGGCGATCGCTCTTTACGCTCAAGAGTTACTATCTTTGGGCAAAGCCAGAGAGCTAGCCCAAATGGACAATTATGAATTTGGACAGTTGTTAGGACAACGGGGAGTCCTTCGGCACTATACGAGCGAGGAGTTGGAGGACGACCTAAATTATGCCAGTGGTGAGTAATACGTCGCCAATTCTCAACCTGGCGATCATTGGACAGCTTAAGCTGATGCATCAACAGTTTGGGCAGGTACAAATTCCACCTGCGGTGCTGTCAGAACTGAAAGTGCAAGAGGAGAGACCAGGTTCTTCAGAAATTCAAGCGTCACTAAAGGCGGGTTGGATTGAAGTGCAAGAGATTAACTCGCCCCTTAGCGTGCAGTTGTTGCAGCAGACGTTAGATCGAGGTGAAGCGGAGGCGATTGCTCTAGCAATGGAAGTGCAAGCGAACTGGACGTTACTGGATGAACGAGATGGGCGCAAGGTGGCAAAATCCCTTGGGTTAAGGGTAACTGGAGTTTTAGGGATTCTACTGCAGGCGAAACAGAAAGGCGAATTACACTCTCTGTCGGAAGCGATCAATGCTCTGGTAGCAACTGCGGGGTTTCGGATTGCACCAGACTTGCTGGCGAAAGTTATTGCGGCAGAAAACCAAAGCTAAGCGTTGTCTACGTTATTGTTCTTCAATGTCTAGACCGTTAAATGAAAAATGTTGGGCATGTAGCTTACTCACACCAGCAGAAGCTCGAAGACTCCACGATGCTGCTTGTGGTGGTGATGGCTGTTGGGCTGGAGATTCTTGCCATAGTAAGCGATCGTATTACCGTAAGGGCAGGCAGCGCTCGGCTGGGCGCCGAGCGGCAATTGACGAAGTGGTAGTATCCGTTCCAGAAATTCCATATGTGGTATTACATACCTACCTGGACAAACCCCGTCAGCCGAATGATGAAGTCGTCATTCATGCTATTTGTGCCGAACTATGGCTGGGGAATGCTCCCAAAGCAATGACTCGACCAGAACATACTTTTGGATATCCCCCTCGCTTAGTCAAAGAGTATGCCAAGCAGTTGCTGGACGCGCTTTATTTGAAATACGGTAACGGCAGGCGAATGGGATTTGAACGCTTTGCTCGTGAGTCACAGCACTCAATTGCTCAATGCCCCGTGCGTCCCTGCTCCTACCATGCCGCTCACCTTAACCCTTACCAATTTTCACCAAGCAGATGATGGCGACCGAGCAACTGAATCTTCTTATGTGTCAACTACAAGCTGCAAGGCTCACCCCTGAAACTCTCGATTTAAAAGCATTGTTGGATCGGGTTGACACATGTGTCGCCCAACTGCCGGAGTCTTTACAATTGCAAGTCGCTGGGTCAGCGATGCTTCAAGTGGCACAATTACTTGCATTACGGGCTGAGGTGTCTATCGAAAGCTGGGAGCATTCCTACCGCGACCCAGTTGTATCTAATGGTTTTTTTTCAGATTTAGTGCGGCAGTCAATGGCAGTGGACTTGAGCGATTTGATCGAACCCGATCCACCTCGCAAACGTCGCAACGTACCTAGCTTTAAAGTGGTGTCTTCTATCGTAGCTCCAGT
This sequence comes from Chroococcidiopsis sp. CCALA 051, assembly GCF_003015105.1. Lineage (NCBI taxonomy): Bacteria > Bacillati > Cyanobacteriota > Cyanophyceae > Chroococcidiopsidales > Chroococcidiopsidaceae > Chroococcidiopsis > Chroococcidiopsis sp. CCALA 051. The sequence goes on from NZ_PYCI01000111.1 coordinate 19,643, forward strand.
AGATAAATCTGCCGTGCTGGAAATGGTAAAACAATTGGAACGCAACTGTGAAATTGCAGCCCAACCACCACAGTCGGATGAGGAAAAGAAACGGAAAGCGCTTGAGGTTGCCTATGACGAAGATATTTCTACTTGGATCGGGGCAATCTCCAACTATTTTGCTCTTCAACAAACAGGGTGTTTGCCGCTAGTTGAGTTAGTACAGAAGGTGCAGTATCCAGAGCTTGACAAGAAAGAGCGTGGCTCGCCACTGGTCAAGACTTGGTTGGCTGTTTTATTGGGGGGGCTGAAGCTAGAACAGGGGCAAGATTTTTACGATTTAGAGAGCATAAAAGTTTGGATGCCCAGCAAGCAATCTGAGTAACGACTGCTTTTTGCAATTACCACAGTGATAGCTGCCCAGGTGAAACATTTTTACGTCTGGCTACTGCGTGCAGCGATAGATGGCAAGGGGTACATAAAGGAATCAAATTTTCCGGTTGGTTATCTTCTGGGGTGAAATTGGCATGATGCACCGAGAGAGTGACAAGCGTCCACTCAGAACGAGCGAGCGAGTCAGGTTTTTCTCCAGGGCGCAAACATAGTTGCTGGCAATGCTGACAACGCCAAGAGGCTGCTTCTTTAACACTCAGGGCAATTTGGTTCCAGTTTTGGGGGTAGCGTTGTCGATCAAGAGGCATAAACTGATGATTGGTTGGACTTGGAGTGGAGCACATTACATATAGTACACGGTGACTGTTGAGCTGTAGGTTATAACAAGAACAGCTCTTCGATCGCTACCTCATCGCTCACAAGGTCTTTAACAACCCAGATGCGATCGCAAAATTGCTTCATCTGCCGTTCGTCCGCACCACCGATTAAGACTCCATAAATACTAAATTCTCGCTGTTGCTGCTTGACTTTTAACTGCTCTAAAAAATCCCGCTTCACGTCACACCTGCCATCTGTAACCATGACGATATCTGCTCCTTTGAACTGTGGTTTTTCCTCAATACATTCGGTAGCAGATAGTAAAGCTGGCTCCCAAGCAGTGCCACCACCATTGTAAAAAGCTAGCATCGACTCCAGCAGTCGCGAGAAGTCATGGTGGTGGGGTGGAAAATCATCAACTCGACAAACTCTAGTTGCAAAGTGGATGATTCGCAAGTGCCGTCCCTCTCGGTGAGCAATTTGTCCTAACACTGCCGTCACCGCTTTTGCCCAAGTGTCAGGCAATCCATCCATCGAACCAGAGGAATCCAAGCACACCACCAACGGTCCTTTGCATTGCTTCTCCTTTCCCCTGGTTTTGTATTGCAGTAGGGAGCGATCGTAATACGAGAGCGCAAATAAAGGGAAGAGATCGCTTGCGGATAGTTTTTGAAGTTCGGTAGGCAATAACCGCGACAAGTTATCTCCTAACTCAATCGTAGTTATCTCGCCAAAGGCATCTAGAGCTTGGCTGCGACGCTTGCGCTCGGCAATCAGTCGCAAACGTCCGGCAACAACAGCGATCTGCTTGAGCTTGGCATGAAGAGCAATTTTTTGAGCTAGCGCCATTTTTTCGGCAGGAGAAACGTGTAGTTCTCCACCCATTTCATTTCCCCAGCTCAAGCCGAGCATCTCCAACCAGCCAGATGCTTCGCTCAATTTTTCATGGGCAGCACTAAGTGCTGCCCTCAGCATTTGCCTGACTTGCGTTTGATCGAGACTAGCTGCATATTGTTGGGCTTGCCATACAGCTTGTTTTCCTTCCTGTTGTAGGAGTTGGATTAATTCAGGAGAGCGATCTCTACTATCTTCAATCATCTGCCTCAACCACTGCTCTCGTTCTTTCTGCTGTCGCCTTTTGGGTAGCGGTAAACCAGTTGGGGAAGTTGTTTGAGGAGAAGTTAATATCTGTTCAAATACTTGAGATGGTGGAACAGATGGCTGTTGCTTCAGTTGCCTAATCAGCTGCCGATACTGCTGCGGATTAGGAAATCGAGGTATGGGTGGTGGCAGTCGATCGCACACTTGACGGCAATACTCTGCTGTTGCCAGTCCTGCTGCTAGTTGGTTGCCTTGACACTGCTCCACCAGAGCGTCAAAGCCGATGAGCTGTTGAAACTCTCGATGTAATAAGAGCGCCCAAGTACTTTCGGGTGGTAGTGGGTCTAGCTGCTTTGGTTCGCTCTCGTAGTAAAGTCGATGAAAAACTTCCAAAGTGAAACTAGGAAAGGCAAACAGCTTGCTAGTTCCTACTCTCACCATTGTCCGATCATCTTCAAAATAGTTTATATACTCCTGCCAGAAGAGTTTAGAGATGCTCGCAACTCGATACACCAGCGGTTCAAAGTCAAACAGCATGAGATTCGGAATCGATTGATGAGGTCAAGTCAAAATTGCCCAAACTGCCAAAAAGCACTCGCGAGATCGGTAATCTTCGCTCGATTTAGCATAATATCCGTGGTATTATGTTAGCACTAAGCGATCGCGCTCATATGGCTGAACAAGAATAAATACACGCAGGCTTTATGTCCCTTTTAGGTGCAGTCAGTTTTGGTCGCGTCATCTATCGAAGCCTGCGTGTATTTATCACTGTTTGGGTGCTTATGATTGTTTCATTCAAAGATCGAGGAACGGAAGACATTTTTGACGGCGAGGATTCAAAAGAAGCTCGAAAACTTTGCCCGATTAATCTTTGGTCTGTTGCTAGGAGAAAGTTAGACCAACTGAATGCCGCCACATCTTTGAACGATCTGAGAGTGCCACCAGGAAATAGGTTAGAAGCATTGCAAGGCAATCGAGCAGGTCAACACAGCATTCGCATCAACGACCAGTACCGGATTTGTTTTGTCTGGTTGGAGCAAGGAGCGGATTCGGTTGAAATTGTCGATGATCGTTGACATTTTTATGTGAGGTAACAATAGATGAAAATTCCTAAATATCGCCCTCCCACACACCCAGGAAAAATTTTACTCCTAGATTTTCTAGAACCACTCGGACTGACTCAGCAGGATTTAGCTAACAACATTTACGTTCCTTACCAGCGAGTCAACGAGTTGGTGAATGGCAAGCGCGGCATAACGCCAAGTACGGCATTGCGGCTGTCGAAATTCTTTGGCAACAGTCCAGAGTTTTGGCTGAACCTGCAACAAAATTGGCAGCTATTCCAAACACTGAAAGAAGAAGAAGAGGAAATAAATGCGATTGTCACTTTCGCCTTGCGAGAAGAAGAAAGAAGTGCTTAAAGCATAAGTCTTATATAGCAATACTTCGGACAGTTTTTGGCGCTTGGCAGTAGACAGAAAAGCCATCGAACCGATAGAGTGCCTTTTAGAACAAA